>CAZNNJ010000161.1:0-9472 GCA_964574305.1 uncultured Rhodospirillales bacterium
CGGCTGGCCGAGGCCGGGCTCAAGCCCTGGCGGCTCACCTGGCTCGGCCCCATGCTGGCGATCGACCCGTGCGACGGCACGGGCGGCCGGTTCGACGCCTCGCAATTCCTGCTCGAGGCCGTGGACGGGGAAATCCTGATCACCAGCCGCCCCAACCGGACAGCGTGTTTCGAGCGGGAGGCGACTGGCGTGCGCGGCGAGATCGTATCGGTGGACGGCGAGCCGCGGCTGTTCGCGGCCTGAGCTCACCCCCGCCCGAACAGCGCCATCTCCATATGCTGCGCGCCCGATCCGGCGTTGGTGGCGAGCGCCAGCTCGGCGCCCGCTACCTGGCGCATCCCGCAGGTGCCGCGCAGCTGGCGGACGCATTCGACGACCTTCAAGGTCAGCTGGCCGGTGCCGATCCAGCTGTGCGACAGTATCCCGCCGTCGAGATTGGTCGGGCAATCGCCGGCGAGCGTCAGCCGGTCGCCGGCGACGAAATCGCCGCCCTCGCCCTCGTCGCAGAAGCCCAGCATCTCGAACTGGCGCACCACCTCGAACGACACGGCGTCATAGAGCGAGAAGACGTCGATGTCGGTCGCCTGCACGCCGGCCTTGGCGAAGGTGCGACGCGATGCGTCCAGCCCCATCCGGCGCATGTCGCGATAGAGCGGTGGGTTGGCGTAGGCGCCGGCCCAGAATTCCATCCCGCCACCCAGCACCGAAACCGGCGGTTGCCGGAGGTCGCGGGCGCGTTCGGCCGTGGTCATGACGACGGCGCAGGCCCCCTCGGCGACCAGGCTGCATTCCAGCCGGTGGAGCGGCGAGGCGATCATCGGCGACGCGATTATATCGTCGACCGTATAGGGGCCGGCGCCGAACATTACCGCCTCGGGATTGGCATGGCCGTGATTGCGGATCGTCGCCGCGACATGGGCGAACGGCTCAGGCCCAACGCCGAATTCGTGCATATAGCGCTGAACCACCAGGGCGAACTGCGCCATCGCCGACGAGCCGAACGGGTCGGCGAACTCATGCCCGTTGCTGGAGCCGACCGCCGCGCCACCGGGCTCGAACAGCCCGACCGCGCCGCTGCCAATGACCACGACATCGCACAGCCCGGCCTCGATCGCCGCCGCCGCCTTCAGCACCGCACGTGTGCCGGCATCGTCCATATAATGCTCGGCCGTCCAGGCCAGCGGGGTCCGGAAGAACGGTGCCCAGCTGGCGACCTCGTCGGTTGCACCGCCGGGCCCAGGCCAGGCGACGGCGGCGCCGTCGACGTCGCGCGCATCCAGCCCCGCATCGGCGAGCGCGCCCTTGACCGCCTCCATCAGCAGTTCGAGCGGCTTGCGCCCCGGCAGCCGCCGCGCCTGCTTGGTCAGGTGGAGGCCGACGATCGTCGCCTGACGTGGGCTCACGCCGCCAGCGCCTTCGGCATCGAGACGCCGAACAGCTCCTCGAAGGCGCCCAGGGTCACGCGGTGGCGGATCGCGTCGGGCACATCCTTGAACAGGTGCTGCAGCACCTCCTGCGTGCGCGGGAAGGTGCCTTCGAGATGCGGATAGTCGGAACCCCACAGCACATTGTCGAAGCCCAGAAAGCGGACCGACGGCAGCGCCGTCTCATCATGCTGGAACGACGAATAGACCTGCGCCTTGATGATCTCGCCCGGCGTCCGCTCCAGCTTGGGGCGGACATAGGCATGGTGCTGGCGGAACGCCTCGTCGAGCCGGTCGGCCAGCGCCGGAACCCAGGCGGCGCCGGCCTCGGCGGTCAGCACCTTCAGCTTGCGGAACCGCTCGAGCGCGCCGCTCGACACCAGATGGACGACACAGCGCTGGGCCGGGACGGTGGTTTCCCAATAGTTGATCAGCGCGCCGCCGGGGCCCCGCGTCACCACCAGATCGGCCGATCCGGTGCCGACATGGAAGCAGACGACCATCCCGGTCTCCTCAGCCACCGCCCACAGCCCGTCCCACTCGGCCATGTTGTATTCGAGATGCTTCGGCAGGGTGGTGGGCAGGCAGATCGCCTTGAAGCCCAGCTTGGCGACCCGCTTGGCCTCTAGGATCGCGTCCTCGATGCTGACCGAGGACAGCAGGGCGGCGGGCAGGTAGCGCTCGGACCGCTTGATCAGGTCGGCATGGGCCCAGTCGTTATAGAGCCGCGAGGATTCGCGGGCGAGCTCGCGGTCCGTCATCACCGTGATCCATAGACCGGTCGAGGCGAACACCACCTCCGACCAGATGCCCTGCTCGTCGAGGTCGGCCAGGCGCAAATCGAGATTGACCATGCCGGGCGGCGACATGGCGTCGGTCATCTCAGGCTTCACCCAGAAGACCTTCTTGTCGTCGATATAATAGACGTCGTGCTTCTCCTCCCGCTCGACCCTGGGGCCGCGCTGGCGCAGGTGACGGGGCAGGCCGGCGGTCCACAGATCGTCGGGCTCCAGCACGTGGCTGTCGGCCGAGTTGACCCAGATCTTAGATTGCTGCGCGGTCATGGCGGGACTCCTCCGAATGATTTCCCGCATCTTGCACTCTATGTCGAATGATGTCAATTATAGACCTAATTGAACAAACACCACGACGCGGTATGCTGCACCGGACAATGACAATGAGGTTCGCCGAGTCGATGACCGACGCCGCCGAACGGCGTGCGCCGCCGCGCCCCTCCCGGCCGGCCGCGCTCAAGGTGCCGAAGACCGCCGAGGTGATCGCGCGCTGGCTGCGCCAGGAGATGCGGGAGACGCCGCTCAGCCCCGGCGACCCGCTGCCGTCGGAAACGGAGCTGCGCGCCCGCTTCGGCGTGTCGCGCGCGACGGTGCGCGAGGCGCTGCGGCTGCTGGAATCGCAGCAGCTGGTGCGGATCGCGCGGGGGGCTACCGGCGGGGCGCGCTACTCACTGCCCGACATCGCCATGGTGGCGGAACATACCGGCATCTATCTCGAGGCCCATGGCGCCACCCAGCATGATTTTACCGAGGCGCGGCTGGACCTCGAGCCCTGCATGATCGGCTTCATCGCCGAACATGCCGACGCCGGCCAGATCGCCCGCCTGTCCGAATCGGTCGCGGCCCAGAAATCGGTGATCGCCGACATCGTCCGCTTCTCCCGCGAGCACGAGAATTTCTATCAGATCCTGGCCGAGATCTGCCCCAACAAGACCCTCTCCATGATGCTGCTGATCTTCCGCGAGCTGATCGCGGCGCAGACCAACCTTGTCGGGCACGAAATCTCAGGCCACGGCGCGGCGCACGAAAAGGCGCTGGCTGCCCATATCCGCGCCAAGGAGAGGCTGATCGAACTCCTGACCCAGCGCGACCGCGCCGCGGCTGAGCAATGGTGGCATAAGCACCTGGCGGCGCAGCTGACGGAGCTTCTGGCGACCGGCCGGGGCGGCATGCGCCTCAAGGCATTCTGAACGGCGGGCAAGACATGACCGAAAGCGCCATTCCTGAAGCCGCCCTCGACCGCATCCGCGGCGACGGCAACGTCATCCTGTGCTTCAGCTGCCGCCGGACCGGAACCTGCCGGCTGGGCCTGACGGATGAGCGGCTGGTCGAGTTCGGCGTCACGGAGACCCGCCTCGCCTGCCCGCGCGACCATGAAGGCGGCCCGGGCGTCGCCCATGGCGGCTGGACCGCGGCGGCGCTCGACGAGATTCTCGGCCATATGGCGATCCTGAGCGGCCATATGGCGGTAACCGGCACGCTGACGGTGGAGTTCCTGAAACCGGTGCCGATCGAGCGCGAGCTCGAAGCCCGCGCCTGGGTCGAACGCCGCGAGAACGGCAAATGGCACAATATGGGCGAGCTGCGCCTGGCCTCGACCGGCGCCCTGCTGGCCCGCGCCACCGGCATCTTCGTCGAACGCAACCCGGCGGCGCATTTCGCCCGGCAGAAGCAGTGGCTGGCCGACCAGGACCGCCTGACGGAAGGTGGATAAGCGCTAGCCAGGCAGGTCTGCCTCACCGAATATGCGGACGCTTACGTCCCCTTGTTCCATTTTCTGGAACATGCATTATATTGGAATATGAAAATTGTTGGGTTCGATCTCATCGCCACCTTGATCGCGCGCGAGCGAAGAGAGAGACCACAACAAGGCAAGACCCTGGATCGCCGGATCGCGGCATGGAAGCAAGAAGTGGAGCGGGCGCGCTGGACGAAGCCGACCGAGGTCAAAGCGGTATTCGGTACCGCGGACATCGTCGGCGACAACCGCATCGTGTTTGACATCTGCGGCAACAGTTATCGCCTTGTCGTGCAGTTCAACTATCCAGCCCAGGTCGCCCGTGTGCGGTTCGCCGGAACCCACAAGGACTACGATCATATCGATGTAAGGACGGTGTGAAATGATAGCCCCGATCAAAACACCCGAGGATCACAAAGCAGCGCTGGCGCGCATCGACCAAATCATGGATGCGAAGGCGGATACGCCGGAAGCGGCCGAGCTTGAGGTGCTGGGCATCCTGACCGAACGATACGAGCGAGAGGCCTTTCCGGTCGATCCGCCTTCGCCGATCGATGCGATTCGCTTTCGCATGGAACAGATGGGCTACAGCCAGACCGACCTCGCCCACGTGCTGGGCAGTCGCAGTCGTGCCTCGGAGGTCATGACGGGATCGATCAAGCGCCTCTCCATCGGCATGATCCGCCGCCTGCACGACCAATGGCATATCCCTGCCGAAGCGCTGATCCGGGACGCCGCATAGGCGGGATACAGTTTGCGAACAAGCTCATACGCGAGACCGAGGAGGCGCCAATGTGCCGGAATATCCGAACGCTCCATAATTTCGTCCCGCCGGCGACCGAGGAGGAAATCCACGCCTCGGCCCTGCAGTTCGTCCGCAAGCTGAGCGGGTTCACGGCACCCTCGCGGGCCAACGAGGCGGCATTCATGCGCGCGGTCGATGAGGTCACCCATGCGGCGCGCCGGCTGCTGGCCTCGTTGGAGACGGCAAGCCCGCCGCGCGACCGTGAGATCGAAGCGATGAAGGCGAAAGCGCGGTCGCGGGAGCGGTTCGGGCAAGTGCGCGGCGGAGGGCGCGCGGGGAAGGAGCACCCCTCGTCGTTGACCCATCGGACGAAGCGGTGGAGCGGATAGAAGCCGTCGTGCGGCAGCCCGATCTCGGGCGCGGCGTCGCCGAGCGCAGCCACGCGCTGGACGCCGGCCGCGGCCAGCGCGTCGCGTAAGGCCGCCTTCCGTTCCGAGGGATAGACCCCGACCGTCTGGGTCGCGACGGTGACGTAACGGAGCGCATCTTCGAGCCGCTCCACCGGCACCACGTTCACGACCTTGTGGTCGGGCTGGAAATCGACCGGCTCCTCCGAGCGGATGACGATGCCGCGCCCGTCATTGGCGCCCCACACCCGGTAATAGTCGGTCAGGTCGCGCAGGCCGTCGATCTCCTCGCGCAGCGCGCCGGGGATCGGCGACGGCAGCGCCGAGGCGGTCGGGCGCTCCACGCCCATCCGGGATTGCAGCAGGGCGCAGTAGCGGTCGATCTCGTCGGCGGTGCCCTCGACGAACTGGAAGCGGCTCGATGTGCAGGCCTGCTGGTTCATCAGGGTCGCGTCGGCGGCGGCGCGGTCGGCCACCAGGGCGAGCCTTTCGTCCGAGGCGAAGGCCTCCCGGCCGATCATCGAGATCGAGGTCTTGGGATCGAAGGCGACCAGCTCGAAGCCGGGACCGATATATTTGACAGCGCTGCGGATCGTGCTTTCCCCGCCCCAGGCGACCAGCTTGTCGAAGAACTGGGGCCGGAACAGCATGCCCTCGACCTGCTCGTCGCCGCCGCGCCAATAGGCAGCGGAGAAGGATTTCACCAGCGGATGACCGGGCGCGGCGGCCGCCATCGCCCGCAGGACGGCGGTGGCGCTGAACAGGTCGTTCGACGGCAGCTTCAGCAGATGCACGCCCTTCACCAGCGATCCGCGAATGATCGATTGCGCCGCGACCCCGGGCGCGTTGCCGGCGATGATATGCACCAGCCGGGGCGGAAAGGCGCGGACCCTGGCGGGGCGGCCGGATGGGCGCACAACCGGCCGCCAGCCGTCCAGAACGTCCGGCCCGCCCAGCTCCTGGTCGACCATGAATTCCATGCTGCGGCGGTTGAAGAGCGAGCCCAGCGATGCGTAGGAGCGCTCCAGCACGTCGAGCGGCAGCGGGTTGGTCCGCGCATTGTGGGCCAGCGCCTCGGCCAGGCTGCCGTCCGGGTCGCGCTTCAGGCGGTCGCCGGTCGCCACCAGCACATCCATGATCTCGCTGAGCGGCATGTCGAAGACCGGCCCCGGCACCTGACGGGACCAGACCAGCGCGTCGAGATCGAGCTTCGGCGTCGTGAACCTTGCATGGGCCGGGCCGAACTCCAGGCCAGCGCCGGTGACCGTCTCGCCCTTGACCACATGCAGAACCGGCGTCGGAACGCCGTGGGCGGATGCGTTCATGGCTGTTCTCCTGAAGTGGCGCTGAGCGCGTCGGCATAGTGCGGCTGGTGCGCCAGCGCGCCGCCGTCGACGCCATAGATCTGGCCGTTGACGAAACCGGATTCGTCGCTGGCGAGATAGACCGCAAGATGCGCGACATCGGCCGGCGTGCCGGGGCGCGTGGCCATCTCATGCGTATGGATCACGCGGCGGAACAGGCGGCCGCGCTCGCTGTCGGCCGGGCGGGTTTCGATGAAGCCGGGCGAGATGCCGTTGCAGCGTATGCCCTCCCGCCCATGCTGCGCGGCGACATAGCGGGTCAGCGCCGCCAGGCCGGCCTTGGACACGGCATAGGCGGTGTTGCCGAGATCGCCGGCCAGCATCGCATTGGAGCAGATATTGACGATCGATCCGCCACCATGGCCGCCGCGGCCCTGCCGCATGACCGGCACGGCATATTTGATCGCCAGCATTGGGCCGCGCAGATTGATCCGCATCGTGTCGTCCCAGACCTCGGCCGACATCGTCTCGACCGGGCCGTCCGCGGTGGAGGCCATCGCCGTCGCCGCGGCATTATTATAGAGGATATCGAGCCCGCCGAAGGCGGCGACCGCGGCCGCCACCATGCGCCGCACCGACTCCTCGTCCCCGATATCCGCCTGCACGGCCCGGGCTTCGCCGCCTTCGGCGCGCAGGCGGTCGGCGAGCGCGGACGCGGCATCGAGATTGATGTCGGCGAGCAGCAGCCGCGCGCCCTCGCGCTGGAACGCCTCGGCGGTCGCGGCGCCGATGCCGCCGGCCGCGCCAGTAACGATCGCCACCTTTCCCGACAATCGATTCATGCTGCCCTGCACCCAGGCTGTTTCTTTCCGTTGGCCGGTGCGGACTCTATCGGCAGTGGGGAGACCGGCGCCAGCCTGACGTTCGCATCCATCGCGGGACTGATATCGCCGCGGCCGAAGGCGGCGCAGGTTGGCCGAAGCCGTCCGGCCTGCGAGCATCGGGAATACTTCTCAGTACGATGAGGCGTGGCATGACCGAAGTCAGGTTCGATCCGCTGGATCCGGAGGCGTTGGAAAATCCCGGGCCGCATTATTCCGGGCTGCGCGCCGCCTGCCCGTTCCATCACCATGTGAGCGGGCCGCACGATTTCTATGTCCTGAGCGACCACGCAGAAATCAAGAACACCGTCCTACAGGACAACCCGGTGTGGAGCTTCCGCTTCGGCAACGCGGCCAAGGATTCGATCAGCGATGTCGGGTTCAAGACCGACCCGCCGTTCCATAATGCGTTCCGCGCTGCCCTGCTGCCCGGCTTCGCGCCGCGCCAGCTGCAGGCATATGCCGCCCGGATCGAGGCGATCGCCAATGAGCTGATCGATGCGATGCTGGCGAACCCGGAGGGCCGGGGCGATTTCTGCGAATTGTTCGCCGGGCCGCTGCCGGCGCGCATGATGTGCATCATGCTGGGCGCGCCGGAAGAAGACTATAAACGCTACAAACGCTGGGCCGATCTGATTCAGTTCCTGATCTTCCACGACCCGGAGCCCGGCTCCTACGAGCCCATCCTGAAAGAGGTCTATCCGCATTTCCAGGGCCATATCGAGCAGCGCAAGGCGAAGCTCAGCGCCGCCGGCATCGCCGAGCCGGATGAAAGTGTGCTGGGCACGGTGCTGCCGGACGATTTCATGTCCCGCATGCTGGTGGCCAAGGTCGAGGGGCGTTATCTGACCGACGAGGAGATGCTGAATGTCTGCCTGGCGTTCCTGACCGGCGGCCATGAAACCACCCTCTCCCTGCTGGCCAACATGATGTGGCGGCTCTTGGAAGAGCCGGCGCGCTGGGAGCGGCTCAAGACCGAGCCGGCACTGGTCGTCTCGGCGATCGAGGAAAGCCTGCGCTTCGACCCGCCGGTACTGGCGCATTTCCGCACCAGCCTTTGCCCGGTCGAGATGCATGGGCACGAAGTGCCGGAACATGCCAAGCTGATGTTCTCGATCGCCGGCGCCAATCGCGATCCGGCGATATTCGACAATCCGGAAGAGTTCGTCATCGACCGGTCCCTGATCCAGGCGCGCAAGCACCTGTCATTCGGCGCCGGCGTGCATTTCTGCATGGGCGCCCCGGTCGCGCGGCTGGAGGCCAAGATCGCGTTCGAAGCCCTGATCCGCCGCCTGCCCAACCTGCGCCTCGACGGGCCGTCGGAACGGATCGAAACCTGGATGTACTGGGGCCGAGCCAGCCTGCCCGTGGCGTGGGGCTAGGCCGCAGGCTCGATAAGCGGCCTGGGGACGCAGATGGACCATAAAGCCCTGGGCATGCTAGCCGTTCGGAGGTCGAGCAAAGCCAACCGCGCCGAGACCTCGGAAGATGAATACGGTTTCCCTCCCGGCCGATGCGGAACCGGCCGCCATAGTCGCCGATTTCGAGCGCCGCGCCCGGCGTTTCGAAACGCCGTGCGGAGACGGTGTTCTCGTCTGGCGTGCCTGGGGAAGCGGCCGACCCGTTCTTCTCGCCCATGGCGGACACGGCGCCTGGTCGCATTGGATCCGCAATATCGATGCACTCGCGCGCGAGCGGACTGTGTGGGCGCTGGACCTTCCCGGCCTGGGCGAATCGGCCATGCCGGTGCGCGAGGACCATGAGGCGATTTCAGAAGCGATCGCCACCGGGTTGCGGCAGTTGATCGGGCCCGAGCTTCCCCTGGACATCGTCGGCTTCTCATTCGGCGGCGTGGCCACCGCGCATCTGGCCGCCTTTCATCCCGCGCTCGTGCGCCGGCTGATCCTGGTGGACACTGGCGGCCTGGACCTGCCCATGGGCCAGACCGACGTGCGCGGAATTCGCGGCCTCGAAGACGAGGAACGCCGCGCGGTGCTGCGCGCGAACCTGCTGTCGCTCATGCTCCACGATCCGGCCAGCGTCGATGAGCTTGCCCTGCATCTTCAGGCAACCAACGGACGGCGCGCACGGATACAGGCCGAAAAGCTCGTCTTGCCGGACAAGCTGCTGCTCGTGCTGCCCCAGGTTTCGGTTCAGCTGGACGCAATTTGGGGCGGGC
>CAZNNJ010000162.1:0-9457 GCA_964574305.1 uncultured Rhodospirillales bacterium
GCATTCACTATCTGCTCGATGCCGCGCAGCAGATCCGCGACCGGCACGGGCGCCGCGACGTCGTTTATCGTCTTATCGGCGACGGGCCGGAGGTCGCCTATCTGCGCGAGAAGGCGCGGTGGATGAGGCTCCAGGGCGATGTCTTCTTCGAGGGGCGGGTTTCCGATCAGGCTCTGACCGCGGTGCTGGCGACGGCCTCGGTCTGCGTCAATCCGGACGAGTTCAACGAACTCAACGACAAATCGACCATGAACAAGATCATGGAATACATGGCGTCGGGCCGCGCCATCGTTCAGTTCGACCTGACAGAGGGCCGTGTCTCGGCGCGGGAGGCCTCGGACTATGCCCGGCCCAACGACGCCGCCGACCTGGCCGACAAGATCGTCGCCCTGCTCGACGATCCCGACCGGCGCAAACGGATGGAAGACTACGGCCGCCGGCGCGTGGTCGAGGAACTGTCGTGGAACCACGAGGCGCCGAAGCTGCTGGCCGCCTATGAGGCGTTGTTCAGCTCGAAGTAGAGACCGCGCAGGCGGGCGACAATCCGGGATTCCGAATAGCGCTCGGCGACAGTCCGTTGGGCGCGCTCACCCATTGCGAGGCGCGCGGCCCGATCGTTCGCCAGTGCCCCGATCCGCGCCGCCAGGGCGCCGGCGTCGCCAACCGGCACCAGGCAACCGTTGATTCCGTCTGCAATGATCTCCGGCACCGCTCCCACCGGCGTCGCTATGCAGGGCAGGCTCAGCGCCATCGCCTCGACCAGCGAATTGGGAAAGCCTTCGCCGAAGGACGGCAGGACGAAGATGCCGGCCTTCCGCATCTCGTCCAGCATCGCGGGGTGATCCAGCACGCCGCAGCCGGAGAGGTTCGGCAGCGATGGCAGGCTGGGCGCGGCGACGATGCGGAAGCGGACGTCCGGCAAGGCCTTGGCCGCCTCCAGGATCAGCTCGATCCCCTTCCGTCGCGCCTCCGAGCCGGCGATGAACAGGCAGGTGACCGGGCCGTCCCCTCTCGCGACCGGCGCGATCAGCCTGTCCGGCATCCAGTTGGGCAGCACGAAGACGCCTCGCGTCCGGCCAAGGCCGGCGACCAATTCGGCCCAATACCCCGACTGCACGATCAACCGGTCGGGCCGGCGGATGGCCCAGCGGATCATTGCCCGCACCGCGTTCGGCGAAACCTCGTAGAAGCGGTCGAACGCCCCGCCCAGCCGCATGATCACCCGGCGGCCGAGCAGCCTGGCGGTCAGCATGTAATAGACCGCCTCCCAGAAGGTCAGGAAATCGGAGGCCTGGATCTGGACGACATCGGCCTGTGCCGCCTGGAACGGAAAGGTGGCCACGTGCTTCAGCGTGACCAGCGCGCCGGCCAGCAGCCGCCCCACCCCACCCCTCAGCACCGCGCCATAGCCCCAATTGTCGATCGTCCCGCGCTTGGGCGGGCGCGAGGTGGTGAAGCGTCGGAACTCGAAGTCCTGGGCCAGGGCCGAATTCACCAGCTTCAGCATGAAGCTGGTGACGCCGCCGACTGTCGGCGGCCAGGGCCCCACCACCAGAATGCGGGGGCGAGCGCTCAGAGCGCGTACTCCCGGTGGAACAGCTCGAGCGACAGCAAGGTTCAGAGCAGCTTCTCATGCTCGATCCGCCGCTCCATATGCTCGCCGATGATCCGGTCGAGCGTGGCCCGGTTGTAATGATGCAGGGTGCGCGACGAGGGGCCGAAGAGATTGTCCATCAGGAACGGCTTTAGCTTGCCGCGCAGCCATTCGCCGGTGGGAGCGCGGAAGCCGACCTTCTTGCGCTGGATCGTGCGCGCCGGCACCAGCCCGCCGGCAACCTCGCGCAACAGGTTCTTGTTCAGACGCTTGCCGTCCGGCAGCGCGGAAACCAGCGCCACCAGCTCCTGATCCAGGAACGGCATCCGCGCCTCGATCGATGCCGCCATCGTTACCCGATCGCCGCGCTCCAGCAGATTGTCCGGCAGCCAGCTGGTCTGGTCGAAATGGAAGATGCGGCGCAGCGCCGTCGTGCCGCTGACCGCCGGCGGCGTAAAATCATGCGCCGGCCCGGCCAGCAATTCGCGCCGCTCATCGGGGTCGAGCGCGCCGAACCATCGGGCAAAACGCGCCGGCTCGTCGTGCAGCCCCACGGTCCGTGCCGCCAGCCGTACCCGCCTGGGCGCGCGGTCGGCGAGCGGCAGCACCAGCCCGCGATGCAGCCCGCCCGGCACCGCGCGGCGATAGGCAGCGGACAGGCGCTCCGCCCTGTGCTTGGGATAGCCGCCGAGGATTTCGTCCGCCCCCTCCCCGGTCAGCACCATCTTGACGCTTTTCGCTGCATGCATCGCCAGCCGATAGAGAGCAATATCGGACGGTTCCGGCACCGGCGCATCGCGGGCGCGGATCAGCAGCGGCAGAACCTCGGGGAAATCGTCCGAACCCACCGTCAGCGCATGATGCCGGCTGCCGACATGGCTGGCGACCAGCGCAGCCTCGTCCAGCTCGCTGAAGCCCGGCTGGTCGAAGCCGACCGCGAAGGTGTCGATCGGCACCGTGCTGTGCCGCGCCATCAGCGCGACGATGGTCGAGCTGTCCAGCCCGCCCGACAGGAAAGCGCCGAACGGCGCATCGGCGACCATGCGCAGCGCCACCGCCTCATCGAGCGCCCCGCGCAACGCCGAAACCGGATCGCCACCCCGCCACTGCGCCTGCGGCACGGCATCCGGCGGCTGCCAATAGCGGTCGACCGTGAGCTTACCGTCACGCCAAACCGCGACCGTGCCCGGCATCAATTTTTCGATGTGTTTAAAAAAGGTTAGCGGACCCGGTACATACCGGTAGGCAAAATAGGCTTCGAGTGCCGAAGGCTCGATCTGTTTATCAGTAAATTCCATCAATGATTTGATTTCGGAAGAAAAAATTATACTCCTAAGATTTCGAGTTAAGAATAGAGGCTTCTTGCCGAACCGGTCGCGCGCCAGCATCAAGGTGCGGCTGTCGCCGTCCCACAAAGCGAAGGCGAACATGCCGCGCAGATGGTCGACGCAGCGCGTGCCCCACTGCCGATAGGCCTTCAGGATCACCTCGGTGTCGGACCGGGTGGCGAAGACATGACCCAAGGCCGTGAGCTCGGTTTGCAGGGCGGCGAAATTATAGATCTCGCCGTTGAAGGTGAGGGCCAGGTTGCCTGAGGTCATCGGCTGCGCGCCGCCGACCGGATCGAGGATGGCGAGGCGCTTGTGCCCCAGCGCGACGCGGGCCGTGTCGCGATCGAAGGACTGAAAGAATTCGCCGTCGCCGTCGGGCCCGCGATGGGCGATCGACTTCAGCATATCGGCTAGCGCGGCATCATCTGGTACTGCTGCTCGGTCGCCTATCCAACCCGCTATTCCACACATGGAGTCCACAATATCGAGCGACGCCAAACCTGCCAATCGATCCGAACCCGCGAACGGCCGTCTTGGCTGGTATTTCAGGCGTTTGGCGGCCATGTCGGCACTGGAGATGGCGTTCCGCCTGCTCGATGCCGCGCGGCTGATCCAGGACAAGCGGCAACCGCCCCGATTCGATGTGCCCACGGGAATCGGCCGGCCGGTTTTCCCATCGCTGGAACTGGGCGGCACGGTAGCCGATTGGCGCGCCGTCTACGAAGACGTAAGCGCCGGCAGGTTCGCCTGGTTCGGCGTCTCCTGGCCCGAGGCGGAGCCGGCCGACTGGCATCTCGATCCCGCCAGCGGACAGCGCTGGCCGGCGGATGTCTACGGACCGGATATCGGTTACCGGCACGACGACGCCCACGGCGACGTCAAGCTCGTCTGGGAACTGAACCGGCTGCAATACCTCCAGCCAATCGCCGCTCTCGCTCATGCGACCGAAGAGGCCGGGCCGGCCGATCTGGTCCGGTGCCATATTGCAAGCTGGATCGCCGCCAACCCACCCTTCCTGGGCATCAATTGGACCTCCGGCATCGAGCTGGCCTTGCGCGCCGTCAGCCTGATCCTCACCGCGTCCCAGATCGATCTCGGCACGGACCTCAACGCAGCGCTCGCCACGTCGTTGGCGGCGCACGGTCATTGGCTGGCGCGTTACCCCTCGCGCTATTCCTCGGCCAACAATCACGCGGTCGCCGAAGCGCTGGGCCTGCTCGCCATCGGCACCGCCCTCCCCGCCTTGCTGGATGCCGCCGAGTGGAGGCATCAGGGCCGAACGATGCTGGAGCGGGAATCGCGCCGCCAGATCCTGCCGGACGGCGTCGGCGCCGAGCAGGCAGTCGCCTATCAGCGCTTCACCATGGAAATGCTGGCGCTGGGTGCCGCGCTGGGTGCGGACACGAAGTCGCGATTTTCCCAGGCAGAGGTCTTTCTTGGCGCGATTACTGATACTGGAGGACACGCGCCGCACATTGGTGACGATGATGAAGGGTTTGTGCTCTGGCGCCCGCCCCCTTCCCCATCGTCATTCCCGCGAAGGCGGGAATCCATTTCCCCGGCATCGCGCTCTTTGGCTCTGGATTCCCGCCCTCGCGGGAATGACGGAGAGGGGTTCTTTCACTTCCCCGATGGCGGCTATACCGCAGTCCGCGAGGGGCCCATGCTGCTGGTCTTCGACCACGGCCCGCTCGGTTATCTCTCGATCGCGGCACACGGGCATGCGGATGCGCTGTCGATCTGGCTGCATGTCGACGGCGAGCCGCTGCTGGTCGATGCCGGCACCTGGCGCTATCACGGCGCCGGCGGAGCCCGGGACAGGTTTCGCGGCACGGCGGCGCACAACACGCTGACAGTCGCCGGCGCGGACCAGAGCCAAATCGCCGGGGCGTTCAACTGGTCGCGCAAGGCTGATTGCCGGGTGCTGTCGATGACCGATGCGCCGTGGTCGGTCGAGGCCGAGCATGACGGCTACAGGCGGTGTTTCGGCTGCCTGCATCGCCGCCGGGTCGAAAGTGGCGGGCTACTCAAATTCTCGGTCATCGACAGGCTGATCGGCGACCAGGGCCCCTGGCCGGTCGGCACGGGATTTCTCGTCGCGCCCGGCACCGAAATTCGCTATGAGGGCCATGACTGGCGGATCGGCGACAAGCTCCGCCTCAAATACAGCGGTCCGCTGAAGGCCGAAATTCAGGATGCGGAATATTCACCCAATATGGGTTTCATCGAACGGACCCACCGGCTTGTTTTCAGCGGGCCGATGAGCGGTATGGATATCTCGCAGTTCGATTTTTCATTGGCCGGATAGAGATGCTGCTGCGCCACGCTTCCGGCTATTTCATCTCGACTGTCGTCCAACTGTTGAGCAGCGTCCTGCTGCTGGCTTTGCTGACGCGGTTCCTGCCGCCGGACGAGTATGGCCGCTACGCGCTCGGCATGACCGTGCTGCAGGTGGCTGGCGGCCCGCTGTTCCATTGGATACGGGCCATCGTCGGCCGTTTCCTGGTCAATGCCGATCTCGGCGGACGGCGCGGCAACCTGATCGCGACGGCGCGCAACGGCATGCTCGGCTGTGCCGTGGCCGCCGCCGCTCTGACGGTCGGGCTGCGCTATTCCGGCCTGGTCGATAAAAGCTCAGCCTCTCTGTTCCTCGCCATCGGCTCGGCGATGATCGTCCAAGCCTTTTTCCAGATCGAGACCGACATCCATCGAGCGGAGCTGAGGCTGGAGCGCTGCGCCGCGCTGCTGATCATTCAGAGCGTCCTCGGCATGGCGTTGGCGCTGCTGTTCGTCATCGTCCTTCATCTGGAGGCGGCGGGGGCGCTCTATGGGATCACCGCGTCGTGCCTGGTCTGCCTGGTTGGCGATGTCCGCCATTCGCCGTTCCTGACCGGCGGCCCCCAGTTCGCCTGGCCGGAACTCAAGTCCATGCTCGCTTATGCCCTGCCGCTGACCGGCATCATGGGGCTGGAGATGATCCTGCAATCGGGCGACCGCTTCATCATCGCCGGCCTGCTGTCGGACGACGCCGTCGGCGCCTATGCCGCGCCGCAGATCCTGGCCTCGCGCGCGATCCAGAATCTCTGCGTCGTCGTGGCATCCAGCAGCCTGCCGTTGATCATCGCGACCTACGAACGCGAAGGCGCCGCTGCTGCCCGCGCCCGCTATGCCCAGGCGGGCGAGCTGATGATGGTGGCGCTGATTCCCACGACCGTGACTTTGATCGCGCTGGCCCGCCCGATCACCGACCTCCTGATCGGCCCGGCGCTGCGCGACCAGGCGCGGCAGATATTGCCGCTGGTCGCCGTCGCCACCGTGTTCAACGGGCTGGCCAGCCACTATCTGGCGCACGGCTTCCAGATCGCCCGCCGCACGGCACTCGAAATCTGGGCGATCCTGCCGGCAGCCGCGCTGGGCGTGGTGATCGATTTCGCGCTCATCCCCAGCTATGGCGTGATGGCGGCGGCCTATGCGCTGCTCAGTGCCCAGCTCGTCTATGCGCTGCTGTCCTGGCTGCTGGTGCGGCCGCTGTTCGACGTGCCGGTGCCGGCCTGGATCAGCGCCGGCATCCTGCTGCCGTCGCTGGCGGCGGGCGGGCTGATCGCCCTGCTGGAGCTGCCGTCCTCGGTCGCCGGACTCGTTGCCGGCGTCGCCATCATGGCGCTGTTCGCCGGCGGCGGCGCGCTGCTCGCCAATGTCGCCGGCATCCGCCAAGCGCTGCTGCATCGCTGGAAAAGCGCCTGATGCTGGCCCTCTATCTTCCACGCCTGCCGATGGGCGGGATCGAGCGGGCGACGGTGACCCTGGCCAACTACTGGGCCTCTAAGGGACGCCCGGTCACTCTGCTGCTCGACCGCGAAGAGGGCGCGCTACTCGACGCAGTGTCGGCCGATGTGCCGGTTGAGGTGCTCGGCGCCTCGCGCACATTGTGGGCCCTGCCCAAGCTGGCCTCGTGGCTTCGCCGCAACCGCCCGGCCGTGCTGCACTCGGCCCTGCCCCACAATAATGCCGTTGCCCTGGTTGCAGGATTGCGGACAAGCACGCGGATTACGGTCGCCGAGCACAGCCTGCTCGGCGACAAGATACGGATGGACCGCGGTCTCGCGCGGATCGTGCCCGTGATGCGCCGGCTCTATCCCGCGGCCGATGCGGTTCTCGCCGCCTCGGATGCGGTGGCTGGCGATTTGCGGGCCGTGCTGGGGCTGAAACGCCCCATTTCGATTGTCGGCAATCCGATCGTACCTGACGGTTTCGATCCCGCCGGGCTGCCGAAGCCGGCCGGTGCCGGTATGCGCGGCGATATTCCTGTCTTCGTCGCCGTCGGCCGGATGGCCCCGATCAAGGATTTCCCGACCCTGCTGCGCGCCTTCCGCTACGTCCTCGATCGCCGTCTCGCCCGCCTGATGATCCTGGGTGACGGCCCTGAGCGGGTGGGCCTGACCGCGCTGGCGGCGGAGCTCGGTCTCGGAGACAGGGTCAGCATGCCCGGCATCGTTCCGAACCCCTGGCCCTATATCGCGCATGCCGCCACCTTGGCGGTCTCGTCGGTTTCCGAAGGATTCGGCAACATGGTCGTCGAAGCGATGGCCTGCGGCACACCGGTCGTCTCGACCCGCTGCGGCGCGCCGGCCGATCTGCTGCGGGGCGGTGAGCTGGGAACTTTGGTCGATGTCGGCGACGCGCAAGCGCTGGGACAGGCAATGCTCGCTTCGCTCGACAAGCCGGCAAATCGAGCTACGCTGCGTAAGGCCGCCTCCGCCTTCACCGTGTCTGCGGTCGCTGCGCGCTATGAGGCGTCGCTGCGCCTGGGGTGGGCATCATGAGCGAGCTCTCGCCCCTGCCCGATTGGGTCGCGGAACGGCTCTGCTGCCCCCACGCCCATCGCGCGGAGCTGGACTGGACGGACGGGGTCCGCTGCACCGTGTCCGGCTGCGCTGGCGCGAATGGCTTTCCGGTCGCCTCAAGCCAGCCGGTCCTGATCGACTTTGCCAACAGCATCGTCGACCGCACGCGCTTCGAGGAGGCCGAGGGCCGCAGCCCGATCCGGCGCACCGGGCGGGGCCTGCGCTATTGGGTGCGGCGCATCGCCTATGGCGAGAACCCGGTCGCCCGGGTCTATGCCCAGCGGCTGCTGAAATTGCTGGGCAAAGTCTCCGATCCGGTCATCCTGGTGGTCGGCGGTGGATCGCGCGGCGTCGGCAGCGACCGGCTCTATACCGCGCCCGGCGTCAGGCTGATCGTGTTCGACATCTATGCCTCGGCCGAGACACGGCTCGTCGCCGATTCCCACGGCATGCCGCTCAAGGACGGATCGGTCGACGCGGTCTGGATCCAGGCGGTGCTGGAGCACGTGCTCGACCCCTGGAAGGTGGCCGACGAAATCCATCGGGTGCTGAAGCCCGACGGGCTGGTCTATGCCGAGACGCCTTTCATGCAGCATGTCCACGAGGGCGCCTACGACTTCACCCGCTTCACCGAGAACGGCCACCGCTGGCTGTTCCGGCGGTTCGACCGCATCGCCTCAGGTGCGGTCAACGGCCCAGGCTCGGTGCTGATCTGGGCGATCCGCGCGGTGATGACCGGCATCACCCGCAGCCGCAAGCTGGGCGAACTCTTGACCCTGCCCTTCTTCTGGCTGCGCTGGACCGACTGGCTGATCGGCAAAAGCCACGCCTCCGACGGCGCCAGCGGCGTATTCTTTCTGGGTCGCCGCTCGGAGGTGACGATCGAGCCGCGGGATGTGGTCAGCGCCTATCGCGGAGTGAAGAGTTGAGGGGCGGAAGACGATAAAAAGCAGGATGGGTAGAGCGCAGCGAAACCCATCGAAGATTTTTAGCCACAGATTGCACAGATTAACGCAGATTAAATTCTTTACCGCCGAAGGCGGCGGCAATCGGATTTAATCTGTGCAATCTGTGGCTAATATAAATTCTTGTGGGTCTGATGGGTTTCGCTCCGCTCTACCATCTTACGAAGCTAAAGCTCCCGGTACAGATAATCCGGCACGTAATACCGCCGCTTGTTGAAGACGAACCCGACCAGCTGGGCGCCCATGTCCTTCAGCCGCTCGCTGAGGTCCTGCGCCACCGGGGCGCGGGTGCGTTCAGCCTCCACCACCATGACCGTGGCGTCGGCATGGGCGCTGAAGGCGACGCCTTCGAAGCTTGCCTTGAGCGGCGGGGCATCGGCGACGATCAGGCTGAAGGCGCCGCGCAGCTGGTCCAAGGTCTGGCGGCCGACGATCAGATCGTTCAGCGGGTTGATGCCGCGCTGGTCCAGCACCAGCTCGCTGATTACCAGCGCCGAGGTGCCGACCCGGTGGAACATCAGCCGCCCGTGCGGGATCACCACCTTGATCGAGGTCGAGATCAGGTTGGTGTTCTCGGCGAACCAGGCCATATGGCCGTTGATCGGGATATCGAGGTCGAGCAGCAGGATCGGCCGGTTCGACCGCTGGGTCATCAGGATGGCGAATTCGCGCGCGATGGTGGAGGTGCCCTCCCCGCCATGCGGCCCGATGAACTCCACCACC
>CAZNNJ010000163.1:0-9443 GCA_964574305.1 uncultured Rhodospirillales bacterium
ATAAACAACCTGAAATCTCGCTGTGTCGGAGCGCACCGCGATGTCGGCGAGCCGGAACGCGGGCGGCAACAGCGCATTCACATCGCCGCGGAATCGCGCATCAGACACGAACAACTCACCCGATACGACACCTTGGGCGAAGAGGTGGCTCAGTACTCCTGAACCGCCATATCGCTTTATGTGAATAAGATGGTTGTCCCGGTGAAAGAGGTCGCAAAATTCGACCTTGCTCCGCCCCACTGGGATCTGAATGAGTTCCGCGTCCATCTTAGCGAAAGTTGCGGCATCCTGCTGCGCAACGCGCCTCGAATAGTCACCCTCAGCATCGTCATTATATTCCGGCAATGCCAGCGGATATCGCGGAAAGTCGGCAAAGAAACGGTTGGTTTGATTTACGAAGTTGGTTTCGATCCGATACCAACTCCCAGCCGCCAGCAAAAAGGTCTCGCCGTCGCGTTCGACTTCGCAATAGACGCACCGGTAGGCCGGCCAACCCTCAGCAGCCTGGTCGTTCACGTCGACGGCGAAGATTTTCGTTTTCTTGAGGAAATCGATGGTGACCTGGTTGGACTCGAGCTCGTGTTCCGACAGGAGAGTACCAAGTTCGATATCGTGAAAGCGGCCGTACCTGAGCGCATTTCCGTAACGGAAACCGGTAATCTGCGCCCAATTGATCGGGTCCGGCACCGCGAGCCAACATTTGTCGGCACGGTCGGCTTCGATGGCCTGCAGCATTATAACGTCGAGCGCCTCGGTCGCGATCGGGTCTCGGATGGGCGCGATATGGTCGATCCAAGGGAACGTTCTTTTGTAGGTATCAAGTCCGAACTGGATCAGGTATCTGCCAAGTAACTCGCGCAGGGACGGAATATCGACTTCGACGCTGACGTGAAGGGAATCGAGGCCGCTCATCGTCTTCCCGAGCGTTGCATCGATCGGCGTTCCGGTGATTGCCTTTAGCAGATCGCGCTCAACATCGAGGCCGAACTCCGTCGGTGCCGCCTCCCGGCTGGACTGAACCCGCGTGAGCTGCCCCATCGTATCGAGAGGATGCTTGTCGATGCTCCGCACCCGATTTGCGCCGATCGAATTGAGCGTGACCTTGAGCCCAAATCGCTCTTCGCAAACGCCATCCTCGATCAGATGCCGACCTTGTCCAAATGCGATCAAAAACGCGCGCTCATGAGCAACAACATGAAAAATCGCGGCGGTGGAGCTGACCAAGCCGAATGCGGCACGATCCAGCTGGGGCTCGAAGAATGTACCCCAACTCGGTGGGCTGGCGGGGCGTCGTTGGACATACAGCGTTCCGAGTGCACCATCGTCGTCGGTGACTTGAAAAGCGGCAAGGCCGGCGACGTCGCCGATCAAGGTTTCGGCAGCTTCGTTTCCAGCCTTCGCTAAGTAGATCGTTAGATGTTCCTGCTTCACGATCCCGATCGGCTTAAGTCCGTACGACTAGCGTCGGCGGAGCGCCTAGTCCCTCCCTTCGGATTCCTTTATTTCAAAGAATCTAACCTTAAACAGCATTTTGTCATCGTTAAAATTTAGCAGACTTTTCACACCACTAGGGATACCGGTGTGCACTTTCAGCGACAGGAGGAGCCGAGAACCCAACCTTCCCATATTGACCGAAATGGAGGAACTCTTTGACGGCTTATTTAATCGGCAGCGCGAAAGTATCTTCGTTTAGAATACCCCCAACGGAAGGGACATCCGTCGAGGCAAAGGAGACCGATCAAATGTTTCCAGTAATTCCGTCCGATGCGATCGAATACGTCCGGCAAGTTTTTGCGACAGCAAATTTTCGTGCAGCACGCGCGCTCTCCCGCCAGCCCGCAATGCATGAAGAAGCGCTCGACCAGCAGATCATTGCGGCGATCGACGAGGCGGGCTCGAGAATCATGCCAGGATCGGGCGCCGCAGTCGCAATCGAGACTCATTTCTTGGGCGGGCGCCGTCATTTCGAGAACTGGGAGATCGCGGATATAGCGCTGGCCGTCATCGTACAACGCAGCGGACATGTGGCCGTACGCAAGGTCGCCCTCTTACAGTCGAAACGGCTTTATTCTCGGGAGATTCCTGTGAGGGAGGAGGATCATGCCGACTATGTCATTGGCATTAGCCGCCTGATCAATCGCTCAGAAAACGCTGTCTCGCTTACAAAAGCTCGTTCATTCAGTTTCACGGAGGACTGCGTATATGCACAGATAGCATCGGGCTCCCAACAATCTCAAACCATCGATACCTACGTCGCAAAGCGAAATATCCCCGTCTATTATTCGCTCTATAATCCACTAGTAATCCCACTCTCGAGTTCGGTGCCTCAAATCGAGGACGATGTTGGCGCGCTTACACCGACTCTTGGTTGTCGGGTCCTACGACACTCAGAGGTCCATCAAGTACTTTCAACATTGCCCGTGGGGCAACGGCCGCGGTTCTCCGACCTAAAGCGGCCTTCGTTGAGTAGCGAAGATCCTTTCGCGTCACACGGATGGCGATTGGAAGAGTTTGTCGCCGATGAGGTGCTCAAATGCCGCGAAGGGCGGGTGTTCGAACGCTCCGACGATGATGATCTCTACCAACTTCTCGGAGGCCGGTCTGGCCCCATCTCCGCAGCGATCGTGATCACGATCGATCTGCCCGAGGGTGAATGATCGGGGTCAATTTGGTGGATGAAATCTCCCATGTGCTAACTGCAACGTTTGACGTTGCTGACGATCTTATCTGGCAAGCTGCGGCCGGCCGATTACCCAGTCGAGGCCCAATCACAATTGGCCGTTCAGGCCAGATCGGACCGTTGGTCGAACTGATGTTAGCGCTCCGAGCTGCGCCAATGTCTTTCACATCCGTTACCGTCACGCCACCGTTCTTCGACCAAGTCCGCCAGGCCCTCGACACCGGCCGTATCAGCGGCGGCGGGTTTCGCGATGTCGCAGGTGTTTTCCCCTTGGCTCGGCTGGATCTGGAGGGGGAAGACGACCATTGGCATCAATGGGCGAGCCACGCCGAGAATGCTGCGATGTCATCGGGACTAACGCGTGGACTTGTCAGCGGTCTGATGGGCGCTTTGGGCGAACTGCGGGAGAATGTCCATCAGCATAGTGGTCGACCGGAAACCGGTCTTGTGGCCTATGGTGCGGTCAATGGGACGTTCGAGTTCGTGGTAGCTGATTCAGGGATGGGAGTACTGGCAAGTTTAAAGCAGAACCCCGAGTTCGCGCAGCTGACAGATTCGGGGGAAGCGCTACGTGTCGCTGTTTCCGACGGTTCCTCACGTCATGGACGCGCCAGCGGACGGGGCTATGGCATCGGACAATTATTTAGAGCGTTGGCGCACGATTCAGCGGAACTACGCTTTCGCAGTGGCGATCACGCGCTTCGGCTCTGGGGCGATGCCCCCAGCCTGAGCGGGCATTACGAGGTCGTCCAAAAAGCCCGATTGGATGGGCTGATCATTACCGTTAGGTACGCGCCGCGGTAGCATGGCGCGTAACTGCGACGCCGGCTCGACCGCAAGTTCATGTGCCAGCCGCACGGTTTTCACATTATGGGCGACGAGTTCATCGATGGGTGCTCCCCTCGGTGTCGGAGACGAGGCCCATCTCAGGCGACCGGCTTCTGTGAGCATCGCGCGCCTGCGACGGATCGCCCGCGAAAACGCCTCGGTTTCAACCAAAGTGACATTAAAAAAGTGTCTGCGAAGCAGCGGAGCCTTCCTACCGCCACCTCGAATCAAGAGACTCAGAGGCCGGCCAGCGTAATCGGCGAGTGCACAGAGTTGCTCGACATGCCAGTCAATGCGCTCGCCACGTCCACCGCCCGTGGCGAATTCGAAGGCGAGTATCTCGATCTCCGGCCGCTTACGGATGAGTTCTCCCCATCGGCGATAATCATGTTCCGTGCGAGCGTTCACATGGAGCCCGGTGGGAACTCCAGCTGCTACCATTTCAGTCCAGGCAAGCAGAATGCGTTTCATGGCGTGGAGGTTGTCCGTCCGCGGAACGTCAGTGAGCACGCTATAGTTAGGTGTCGTGGCGACTGAGATTCCCAGGCGCGCCAACCCGATAAGAATCTCTCGGCGATTCGGAAGCTCCCACCACCGCTCGATGGGTCCGTCCTTATCTACGCCGCTAAGGACAACCTTTGCATCGGGCGAAATTAGGAAGCGCTCCGCGAGCGCTTGGCGCGATGCGACGTGCAAAGCCCCGGTTGCCATGTTGACTACTTCGTAGAGCGATAAGGCAATAACGTGCTCGTTCAGCGGCGCCTCGCGCCCATAGCGATGGTCAATAAATGGAACCACCCTCGGCAGG
Source organism: uncultured Rhodospirillales bacterium (assembly GCA_964574305.1). Lineage (GTDB taxonomy): Bacteria > Pseudomonadota > Alphaproteobacteria > BOG-932 > Roseiterribacteraceae > BOG-932. The sequence continues at coordinate 4,317 of CAZNNJ010000163.1, forward strand.
TCAGGAACGCCAAGTGCAGGGAGGGGCGCGTTTTCGAACGACAAGCCGCCGACTTCACGCATCCGGGCTACGAACACCCGGGGATTGAAGCGACAAACCATGTCGCAGCTACTCTTGTCGCGGCAGGAGCACAAATCCCGACAGTCAAGGACCCCGGCGTCTGTGTGAACCCCACCGCAACGCCCGATCTCCAGGCAGGTCGGGCACCCCAGAGAGGTCGCTTGCTGTTTGCAATCATCCCAAAGCCGTTCCGGATGTCGAAAGTGACGCGAAGGTTCGTTCGGCGGGCGCTCGTTCATCGAATTGTGACCTCCGCTGTGTCGCCGAATAGGCCCATCCGTTGGACCGTTCCTTCTGCGTACCCGCTGCCCACCGCAAGCGCGGATGAGAAATCAGCGGGTGGGTTGGGAATGCAGCCGATCGGACGGAGACCATTACTGACGGTGACGCCGGCGTGGCCACTTTCGACAATAAGAACGTCGCCCATCTGCAGCGACACGCCTGGCTGCAATTCAACCGTCACGGTGCGGGCGACTTCTGACATTGTCAGGTCGAGCAAAGAGGGTTCCTTTAGGCGGTTCAATCCGCCTTCCCAGCGCTTTTTCCAAGGTCTGCCCGTCTGGGCGCGAATGTAATCAAATCCCATCAGGTGATCTCCAGAAGAGAGCTGAACGATTTGGTTTTTCCGATTTTTCGTTCCACCAGTAGCCCCTTGGTGGCGAGACCCGAGAGGCGGTTGTTCCAGGCCGTGGGTCCGATATTTTGGTTCGGAAAACGGGAAGCGAGTTCGGGCGCTGTCACGGCGCCGAGCTCCCGGACGGCGTCAAATGTCGTCCGTTGTGCCGGATCAAGATCTCCAAGCAGTCGTGCGGCGCTCACTCGCTCATCGGCATCAAGGCCGCAGAGCCAGAAAACATCGCTTCGGGATCGCAAGAAGAACTCGAGTTCCTCCAGAACCGCGGGTGCAGGGTTCGCGACAACCGGATAGATGTTGATTAAGGATAACCGCGCGTAGTCGCGAAACCCGATGATGGACTCGCGCAGGAAGGAACTCGTAGCCACCTCTACGCCCGTAAAGTCGAGAAAAACGGTCGTTGGCGCGTCAGCTGTCGGAGTAGCACCGATCAGTGCCGTCAATAGCTTTCTCCCGGCCAACCCGCCGGAGAAAACCTTCCGTCCATCCATTAATAGCAGCAGATCGTGTCGCACTTCATTATCCTCACGCAATAGAAGTGAAGATAGTGAGTCGCACCTATCGGGTCAAGTGCATCGCTGGCGTCTCGGAAGAGGTGCTAGGTAATGCGTCGCGCTTCCGAATTCCCGTCAGAAGGCGTAATTGGCGTTCGAAGACGATATCTTACGAACCGTTCTCCGGCTTTGCCGAGCCAGAAAGACAATGCCACCTCCCGCGCAACCAAAGATCTACCACATCCTACATATCGACAAGTTAGCGTCGGTGGCTGCTGATGGATTCCTCTGGGCAGATGCCATCCTGGTTAACACTCAACGCCCAGGAACGGTCATCGGAATGAACAGCATCAAGCTGCGTCGTCTCCAGCAGCTCCGGTTGGCGAGCCATCCCGGGCTCTTCGTTGGCCAATGCGTGCCATTCTACTTCTGCCCGAGATCGATCATGCTTTATCTGATCTATCGCGCAAACCATGAGGAGCTAGCTTACCACGGTGGACAAGATCCGATCCTCCATCTCGAATATGACCTTGCTGCGGTAGCGGCTTGGGCCAATCAGCAACAGAGGCGCTGGGCTTTCACGTTGTCAAATGCAGGTGCAAACTATTTTGAGGATCGTTGCGACCTGAACGATCTGGACGAAATCGACTGGGCCGCCGTAACCGCTCGCAAATGGTCCGGTCCAGGAGTGTCAAGCCTCGTCAAGGAAGGCAAGCAAGCGGAATTCCTAGTGGAACACTCAGTTCCGTGGCACCTTATCGAACGAATCGGGGTCCAAAATCGGGGCGTCGCTCAACAGGTTTCCGACGCTATACGTGGGTTGGGGCATCGACCCACGGTCGAACTCCGCGTGGATTGGTATTATTGAGGCCGCTTGATGATCAAATTCACCACCGGCGACATCCTTTCGGCAGACGTCGAAGCCCTGGTCAACACTGTAAACTGCGTCGGCATCATGGGCCGCGGTATAGCTCTCCAGTTCAAGAATGCGTTCCCGGAAAACTTCCAAGCCTATGAAGCTGCATGCGCACGAAATGCCGTTCAGCCGGGGAAGATGTTCGTCTTCGAAACCGAAACAATGACGAACCCGAAGTTCATTATCAATTTCCCGACTAAGCGCCACTGGCGTGGCAAGAGTCGCATGGAAGATATCGAATTTGGGTTAGTCGCCCTCACAAACGAAATTGAGCAACGGAAGATCAGATCGATCGCCATCCCTCCGCTTGGAAGCGGGCTCGGGGGCCTGTCTTGGCCGGAGGTACGTGCGCGGATTGAAGCCCATATGCGGCAACTGCAGCAAGTCGATGTGCTCGTCTACGAGCCGATTGGCGCTCCGGACGCCCAAGCGATGGCGCGGACACTGGACGTTCCGAAGATGACGCCCGGCCGCGCTGCGCTGGTTGTGTTGATGCAACGTTATCTAAGGGGGTTACTGGACCCCTTCGTAACGCTGCTCGAACTGCATAAGTTGATGTATTTTATGCAGGAGGCAGGAGAGCCTCTGAAACTCCAATATGTCAAAGCCCCATATGGGCCCTACGCGGAGAACTTGCGTCACGTATTGAAGGCGGTAGAGGGACATCTCGTTTCGGGATATGCCGACGGCGGTGATGCGCCCGAAAAGCAGCTCGAGCTTGTCCCTGGTGCCGTCGACGAAGCCTCGGCCTTTCTCACTGACCGGGAAGAAACCAAGTCGCGATTTACGCGTGTTGCTGAGCTGGTTGATGGTTTCGAATCGCCGTTCGGATTGGAATTGCTTGCAACCGTTCACTGGGTCGCGATCCGAGAGGCGGCACGAACTACTGAGGAAGTGGTTCAAAAGGTCTATGATTGGAACGATCGCAAAAAGAACTTCACGCGCCGACAAATCTCGATCGCGCTTGATCGGCTCATATCTGAGAGATGGTTAAGCAAGGAGCAGTCCCGATAGGTGGGCCTTTGCGCAAATGCGCTCACTGTCTTCGTCTTTGTGATGCGGCTGCGCCTGATAACTTCCGTCAGACCATGGAACGCTATGGCGGTAAATGCACTGGATCGCAGGCTAGCGTGCCCCAGAGCGCTGTGGTGTGGTTGCGAGCGGTTCCGGGCAAATAGCTTTACCCCTGCAGCTTGCAGATCGTCCCCCACGCACCATTTTTGCTGCGAATCCCTTCGAACACCGCGCCAAAGATCGTTGAAGGAACGCGACAAAAAATTCGATACGTGTCCACGAAGGGGAGCCAGCGATTACGGTCGTTTCAGACAATTTCGACTGCCACGCCCTGTCATCCGTCTTGAAACGCCCAGCAGCCGAATTTAAGTTCGCCCCATGGTCAACGCGCTCCTCCGCCGTCTGGTTGTTGCGCTCTCGCTCCTGGCGCTCGTCGGGACCGGGATCGCCAGCCCCATGGCGGCGGCGGCTCAGGCGGACATGGCGCCAAGCATGGCGATGGCGTCGCACGCCATGATGGACGACGGCGCGATGCCGTGCTGCCCCCAGAAGGCAGCGTCCTGCATTACCGATCTCGGCTGCGTCTTCCTGGTCGGCGTTCCCGCGCCTTCAGGATCGGCTTCGGCCGCGCTGTCCTGTTCCGCGCTCGCTTATTCGATGTCTCACGAGCACGGCGAAGGCCTGTCGCTCCAGCCGGCTCTCGGCCCCCCCATTTCCCTGGCCTGAACACGCCTTCCGCCGCCCCGCGCGCGGAGGCTTCCCTGACGCGTCCGGATTCCGCCTGCTCGCGGCGATATCCCGCCCGGCAGGACCGCAACCGGATCGCGATCGGCGATCCGCATCAGGCTACTCAGCCGCGCTGACGCGGCAACAGGAACTGGGAACCATATTCATGATCGCTTGGACTCCGCGCGCTGCATTCGGCGCCTTCACGCTCGTTCTGTCTTCTGCTCTGGCCACCGCCGCTTTCGCCAGCGCCGGCGACTACCGTTTCGAACTGGCCTCGGCCCAGCCCGCGGGGGCCGGCAAGACCGATATCGCGCTCAAGCTGGTCCACGCACCAGACGGCAAGACAATCACCGACGCAGTGGTTTTCGAGAGCAAGTTGGACATGGGCCCGTCTGGCATGGACGATATGGCGGGCAAGGTGACGCCGGTGTCACCCAGCACGGACGGGCTCTATCGCTTCACCACCAAAACCGGGATGGCGGGCAAATGGGCGCTGCACGTCTCGGCCAAGGTCCAGGGCGAAACCGAGACCGTGCAGGGCACGGTCGAATTCGACGCCAAGTGAGATGGCGATGCCGATATGCGGGCCGGTGGCCTGCCGGAGACCCGGGCGCAAGCGCGGGCTCTTCCTCGCCCTCGCCTTCGCTGCGGCGATTCCCGGCCAAGCCTCGGCCGCCGGGGACCTGCTCCCCGGCGCATCGCTCGACAGCGTGCTTTCGGCCGCAAGGCGCCTAAGCCCAGAGCTGGCGGCGCGCGCGCTGGAAGTCGAGGCCGCCCAGGCGCGGGTCGAGATCGCCGGCTCCTGGGACGACCCGACCCTGCGGATCACCTCGGACGAGATCGACCGCACCGGTGGACCGCGTCAGAACAAGATGATCTACAGCGTCGAGCAGGACATCCCGCTGTGGGGCAAGCGCGACCTGAAACGCGACGCCGCGCGCGCCGATGTCGACCGCATGACGGCTGACGGCCGCACCGCCGAGACCGAGCTGGTGGAAAAGGTGAAGGTCGCCTTCGCCCAATATTACCAGGCCAGCCAGACGGTCGGCGCGACGCACGACCTGCATGGCGTGGTCCATGACATCGCACGCCTGGCCCGCGACCGCTATGCGCAGACTCGCGGCTCGCAGCAGGAGGTGTTCAAGGCCGAGGTCGAGAATGCCCGCATCGAAACCGAGATCACCCGGCAGGAATCCGCGCTGCAGGCCGCGAAGGGCCGGCTCAACGCCCTGCTCGCCCGCCCCGTCGACGCGCCCCTGGCCAGGCCGGAGCGGCTGCGG
>CAZNNJ010000164.1:0-9429 GCA_964574305.1 uncultured Rhodospirillales bacterium
GGGGATTAGGCCAAGGCCAACGGCTTCAAGCCGCTGGCCCGGATCAAGGCGATGAGCGTCGCCGGCTGCGCGCCCGAGATCATGGGCATCGGCCCGGTTCCGGCGACGCAGAAGGTGCTGGAGCGCGCCGGCCTGTCGCTCTCCGATATCGACCTGATCGAGCTTAACGAGGCCTTCGCCGCCCAGTCGCTCTCGGTGATCCAGGACCTGGGCATCGATACCGCCAAGATGAATATCGATGGCGGCGCGCTGGCGCTGGGCCATCCGCTGGGCGCCTCGGGCGCCCGCATCACCGGCAAGGCGGCGAGCCTGCTCAAGCGTGAGGGCAAGCAGTTCGCGCTGGCCACCATGTGCATCGGCGGCGGCCAGGGCATCGCCACCGTTCTCGAGGCGGTCTAAATGGCACGCGAAATCAGACAAGTCGCCGTCATCGGCGCCGGCGTGATGGGCGCGGCCATCGCCGCGCATGTGACCAATGCCGGCTTGCCGGTCGTGCTGCTCGACATCGTCGGCAAGGACCCCAATGACCGCAGCGCCATCGCCAGGGGCGCCGTCGAGAAGATGCTGAAGACCGAGCCGGCGCCGTTCATGAGCCCGCGCAACGCCAAGCTGATCACCGCCGGCAACCTGGAGGACGATCTGAGCCTCCTCGCCGATTGCGACTGGATCGTCGAGGCGATCATCGAGAACCTGAAGATCAAGCACGACCTCTATGCCAAGCTGGAATCGGTGCGGAAGGAAGGCTCGATCGTCAGCTCCAACACCTCGACCATCCCCTTGCGAAACCTGATCGAAGGCCGGTCCGAAGCCTTCCAGCGCGATTTCGCCATCACCCACTTCTTCAACCCGCCGCGCTATATGCGGCTGCTGGAGCTGGTGTCGGGCGACAAGACCGCAGCCGACGTGACCGATACGCTGGCGAGGTTCTGCGACGTGGGCCTCGGCAAGGGCGTCGTGCGCTGCCACGATACGCCGGGCTTCATCGCCAACCGCATCGGCATGATGTGGATGCAGGCCGGCCTCAACTCCGCCGAGGATTCGGGCCTGACCGTCGAGGAGGCCGACAAGGTTGCCGGCAAGGTGATGGGCTTCCCCTCCACCGGCCTGTTCGGCCTGTTCGACCTGGTCGGCATCGACCTGATGCCGCATATCGCGGCCAGCATGTCCGGCAACCTGCCGCCGACCGACGCCTATCTCCACGAGATGCGCGAATCCGCCCTGATCAAGCAGATGATCGAGACCGGCTATACCGGCCGGAAGGGCAAGGGCGGCTTCTACCGCATGATCAAGAACGGCGCCGAGCGCCGGAAGGAAGCGGTCGATCTCAAGACCGGCGAGTATCACGCGGTGCAGCCGGTGAACCTTCCCGGCCTCGACGCCGCGCTGGCCGACCGCAAGACCGGCCTGAAGACCCTGCTGTCCGGCGGCGACAAGGCTGCCGATTTCGCCTGGGGCATGCTGGCCCCGACCTTCGCCTATTCCGCGGACCTGGTGGGCGAGATCGCCGACACGCTCGTTGAGGTCGATGACGGCATGAAGCTCGGCTATGGCTGGAAATTCGGCCCGTTCGAGCTGATGGACCAGGTCGGCACCGGCTGGCTGGCCGAGCAGTACAAGGCCAAGGGCCGCAAGGTGCCGAAGCTGCTGGAGATCGCGGCCGGCCGCAGCTTCTACCGGGTCGAGAACGGCCAGCTCCAGTTCCTCGGCCTCGACAGCGAGTATCACGACGTGACGCGCGCCGAAGGCGTGCTGCTGCTGGCCGACATCAAGCGCAAGTCCAAGCCGCTGTCGAAGAACGGTTCGGCCAGCCTGTGGGATATCGGCGACGGCGTCGTCTGCCTGGAGTTCCACTCCAGGGCCAACGCGCTGGACCCCGACATCATGGGCATGATCGGCAAGGCGCTGGCCCTGATCGGCGACGGCAAGGGCCAGTGGAAGGCGCTGGTGATCGCCAACGACGCCGACAATTTCTCGGTCGGCGCCAATCTGGGCCTCGTCATCTTCGCGATCAATGTCGCGCTCTATGACCAGCTGGAAGAGATGATCGGTACAGGGCAGCAGATCTACAAGGCGCTGAAATACGCCCCCTTCCCCGTCGTCTCGGCCCCTGCGGGCCGCGCGCTCGGCGGCGGCTGCGAGATCACGCTCCACAGCGACGCGGTCCAGGCCCATGCCGAAACCTATATGGGTCTCGTCGAGGTCGGCGTCGGCGTCATCCCCGGCTGGGGCGGCTGCAAGGAGTTGCTGGGACGCCAGCTGGAGAACCCGAAGCTACCCCGCGGTCCGATCCCGGCAGTCGCCACCGCCTTCCAGACCATCTCGACCGCCCAGGTCTCCAAGTCCGCGGCCCAGGCCAAGGACCTGCTGTATCTGCGCGAGAGCGACGGCATTACCATGAACCGCGACCGGTTGCTGGCCGACGCCAAGGCCAAGGCGCTGTCCCTGGTCGAGGGCTATACGCCGCCCAAGCCGCACGAATACCACCTGCCCGGCCCTTCCGGCCGCACGGCGCTGTCCATGGCGGTCCATGACTTCGTCACCGCCGGCAAGGCGACAAAGTACGATGTCGTCGTGTCGGATGCGCTCGCCCAGGTCCTGACCGGCGGCGACGCCGACTATCTCGACACGCTGACCGAGGACGATCTCAGCAAGCTTGAGCGCAAGGCCTTCATCGGCCTGTGCAAGCAGGACGGCACGATCGACCGGATCGAAACCATGCTCACCACCGGCAAACCGCTTCGGAACTGAGGATAAGAGGTTTTTAGCCACAGATTAACGCAGATTACGCAGATGGAAGAACCAACAGAGGCGCGTGATCCACAGACATTTGCGGTTATCGGTGCAGCGATGGCCGTGCATGGAGAATTGGGTCACGGGTTTCTGGAGGCTGTGTATCAAGAGGCACTGGCTGTCGAATTCGGATATCGAGAAATCCTTTTTAAGAGGGAAATCCTTTTACCGGTTTACTATCGCGGCCAACCTCTAACAGCTTTTTATCGGGCTGATTTCGTCTGCTTTGATGATCTGCTTGTAGAGTTGAAGGCTATCCCGCGACTTTCGAATGTCGAATACGCCCAAGTTATCAATTATCTTCGGGCATCCGGCTTACGCAGAGCGCTTCTGCTGAATTTCGCGGCGGACAGGCTTCAATATAAACGAGTGGTTTTTAATCGGCGTTCATCTGCGTCATCTGTGGCTGAATTTTCATGATCACGCATCTACTCACCGCTGGGTCTCTGCGGCGATGCTCACCAAGGACACGATAAGTCATGCCCACCTATACCGCACCGATCGATAATTTCCGTTTCGTCCTCAACGATGTGCTCAATGTCGGCGATACCTTCGCCAAGTTGGGCCTGACCGAGGCGACGCCCGACCTGCTGGAAGCCGTGATCGAGGAGGCCGGGAAGTTCTGTGAGAACGAGATCCAGCCGCTGAACCTCAGCGGCGACAGCGAGGGCTGCCATTTCGAGAATGGCGTCGTGCGCACGCCCAAGGGCTTCAAGGAAGCCTACGACAAGTTCCGCGAAGGCGGCTGGGTCGGGCTGACCGCCCATCCGGACTATGGCGGCCAGGGCCTGCCGCACACGATGAGCTCGGTCCTGGACGAGATGGTATCGGCGGCCAATACGGCGTTCGGCATGTATCCGGGCCTGTCGGCCGGCGCCTATCGCGCCATCGCCCTGCACGGCACCGAGGATCAGAAGAACCTCTATCTGCCCAAGCTGACCGACGGCATCTGGTCCGGCACGATGTGCCTGACCGAGCCGCATTGCGGCACCGACCTGGGCCTGCTGCGCACCAAGGCCGTGCCCGGCGAGGACGGTACTTGGAAGCTGACCGGCACGAAGATCTTCATCTCCGCCGGCGAGCATGACCTGACCCAGAACATCATCCATCTGGTCCTGGCCCGCCTGCCCGACGCCCCGCCCGGCATCCGCGGCATCAGCCTGTTCATCGTTCCGAAATTCCTGCCCAAGGAAGAAAACGGCGAGATCGTCCCCGGGCCGCGCAACGGCATCTTCTGCGGTTCGATCGAGCACAAGATGGGGATCAAGGCCTCGTCCACCTGCGTGATGAACCTGGACGACGCCACCGGCTGGCTGATCGGCGAGCCGCATAAGGGCATGCGCGCCATGTTCACCATGATGAACGCCGCCCGCCTGGGCGTCGCTATCCAGGGGCTGGGCCTGGCCGAGGTCGCCTATCAGAACGCACTGGCCTATGCCAAGGACCGTATCCAGGGCCGGGCGCTGACCGGGGCGCAGAACAAGGACAAGGCGGCCGATCCGATCATCGTCCATCCCGATGTGCGCCGGAACCTCCTGACCGTGAAGGCCTTCGTCGAGGGCGCGCGGGCGCTGGGCCTGTGGGTCAGCCTGCAGCTCGATATCGAGGAGCATTCGGCCGATCCCAAGGAGCGTGAGGCCGCCAACGACCTCTTGGCGCTGATGACGCCGATCGTGAAGTCCTATTTCACCGATGCCGGCTTCGAGGCGACCAACACCTCGATGCAGGTCTGGGGCGGCCACGGCTATATCCATGAGAACGGCGCCGAGCAGTTCGTCCGCGATGCCCGCATCACCCAGATCTATGAGGGTGCCAACGGCATCCAGGCGCTGGACCTGGTCGGCCGCAAGCTGCCGGCCAATCTCGGCCGGTCGCTGCGCCGCTTCTTCCACCCGGTGGCCAAGTTCATCGCCGAAAACCAGGGCGACGAGGAGTTCGGCGAGCTGCTGCTGCCCTTCGCTAAGGCCTTCGGCAAGCTGCAGCAGACGACCGGCGTCATTGCCCAGAAGGGCCTGGTGAACCCGAACGAGGCGGGCGCCGCCTCGTCGCCCTATCTGCGCATGTTCGCGCTGGTGGCGATCGGCTTCATGTGGCTCCAGATGGCCAAGGCCGCCAAGGCCAGGCTTGCCGAGGGCGGCGATGCCACCTTCTACGGCTCGAAGCTGAAGACCGCCCGCTTCTTCATGACCAAGATCCTGCCCGAGGCGGAAATGCACTTCCGCACAATCATGGCCGGCGCCAAGCCGCTGATGGATTTCGGGGTGGACGAGTTCTGAGCTTTTGGCCTTGGTAGGGCGGATAAGCGCAGCGTAATCCGCCGGCAGGCGGTTCGGTCACGTTCCAGCGGAATACACTTCGCTCTTCCGCCCTATGTTCTGGAGATACAAGATGAATCTCAGCCGTACCCTTATCGCTGCATCCTGTCTCCTGTCGTCGAGTACACAAGGGCAGACATCCTTGCCACAAGATGTGATAATGGGAACGGTGGCAAAGACAACTGGCACTGGAATCAACGGATATCATTGCGAAACAATTCCAGGTCTAGCAAGCTTCGAACGAGGGGCTTCCGCCACCGGTATTGGTCTATCAGACGCCGTGATTGGCACGCCCGGAATTTCCTTGCTTAATCCGACGACCGGTAATGTGAACTACTCCGGCGTTATTCTTCTGACGTTCGCAAAACCAAGCTTTGGCACCGCGAGTTTCGACTACAACCAGAGCGCTTCAACTGTAAAACTGCCCTCGGGCGACAGTGTGCCGTTCACCGGCTACACCCAGAGCTGGATACCGAGTTCCGCAATTCTCAAAGTCGCCTTCAAACTGCAACTCAACAATTGCGTCCTTCCGGTACAGGCGCTCTTTCGCGCTCCTAGATATCTCCAGTCCCTGCCGAAGGGATCACAAAGCGGGTAGGAATGCCACCTCCGCCCTATGCTACCTCATCCCCTTCGCGACCGAGGAAGGGATGTTAGGATTTGCCGGATTGACCCTCACTTCGCGGGTCATCGGCAGCACCACCAGATCCATATCCTCCATCGGAATTGCGCCGAGCAGCACCTCGTCGCCCATCACCAGCGCGCCGACGAAACACTGGCGGTTCTCGAAGCGGAGACCCAGCGGCCCGACATAGGGCACCAGTGTCTTCGAACCGTCGGCCAGCGTGACCTCGCGCTCCTCCTGCGTGTCGAGCGCCAGCTGCAAAGCGACATGCCGCGGAATGCAAAGATGCAGCGCCCCGGTATCGGCAAGCGCGGTCGCCGTCACCGGCTTGAGATCAGACCGGACGGGATTTCGTATTTCGACGGTCGCGTAGGTGATGCCCATGCGGGCAGTGTACATCGTCCCCTGCCGCGCACGAAACACTTGTCAGCCTTGGCGGATTACGAAAGGTTTAAGCCCCCTTCCGCAACCGACCCGAGCAACCATTGCCCCAGAGCCGCGCCTCAGCGATCCCGTCGCCCCATCGCGCGCGAGCCTATTGGAAGATCGTCGGCGTGGCAGTCGCTCTGGGGCTGGTGCTGGGCGCTTTGGTCTCCTTCGTCAGCCGCGAGAACGTCAACGATCTGCGCCACCACCTGACCTTGTGGCTGGTGATCGCCATCGTCGCGATCATCAATATCGTCTCGTTCCTGATGTTCACCCTGTTCTGGGTGATCTATCGCTGGATCAAGCGGGACCTCGATCCCGAGAGCGAGGACTAAAGCGTCCGGCCCAACCGGGCGCCATCCAGAGTGGCGTGCAGCATGCGGCGCGGCGACAAGGCGTCGCCGATCAAGTGCAGCGGAATGCCGAGCGGCCTCAACTCCGCCGCCAGGCCGTCGTTGGGCACGCGCGGGCCGATGGTTACCAGCGTGTCGATGCCGGCGATCAGGCCAGGCTTGCCGGTCAGGCTGTTGCGAGTCTTGAGCCCACCTGACGTCAGGACGATGGCGGCGGTGGTCGGCAGGATCGTCACGTCGCTGTCCAGGAGGCGCTTCGTCAACATGACGAGGCTGGCAATTTCGAGCGCCGAGCCGGGCGACAGATTCTCGGTCAGCAACATGACCTTGCGCCCGCCGCGAGCGAGGAAATCGGCAACAAGCAGCGGCGGCAGGTGATCGTCCAGGCCACCGGCAACGGCGACGTTTTGGCCGAGCGCCGACGGGTCGGACAGCGCCGTGGCGGCATCTAAGGCGCCTTCAGGGCCGTCGCCGTAAGCCGCGCCGGTCGCCAGCACGACCGCGTTCGGAGCGATCCGCCGAACCAGGCCGATATCGGCCTCCTGCCCCAGCCGCAGCTGGATGCCAAGCGCGCCGATCCGGCCGCGCATATGGGTGAGATATTTGCCGAATTCCGCCTGTTGCGACGCCTCGGCGAGCGGGATCAGGAACCCGCCAAGTGCGGAACGGCGGTCGACCAGCACAACCCGATGGCCGCGCTCGGCGGCGGCCGCAGCGCATTCCAGGCCCGCCGGGCCGGCGCCGATGATCAGGACGCGCCTGGGGTCGGCAGCGGGCGTGATCTGCATCTCGGCTTCGCGGCCAGCGGCGGGGTTGGTGGCGCAGGCGACGGCACGGCCGTAATGGCACTCATTGCCGCCGATGCAGGGCGTCACCGACTTGACCTGCCCGGCGAAGGCCTTGGCAATGGCGCGCGGGTCGGCGATGAGGGCGCGAACCATGCCGATCATGTCGGCTTGGCCCTCGGCCACCGCTTGCTCCGCCAGGTCGAAATCGACCATCCGGCCGGCGACGATGACCGGGATTTCGACCGCACGCTTCACCGCCGCCGAGGTGCCAAGATTCGGGCCCTGGGCGACGAAGGCCGGGGCGACATAGGGCAGGTTCGCCCCGCCGCGTAAGCCAGCATAGGAGCCGCCGGACAGGCTGACATAGCCGGCCCCCTCCGCCTCCAGCCGCCGCGATACGGTGACGATGTCGTCCAGCGTCAGCCCGCCCTCGGCATGATCCGGCGTGGTCAGCCTGATACCGACCAGCAATCCGTCCACCGCATCCCGAACCGCCCGGAAGATCTCCAGAAGGAACCGCATGCGGTTTTCCAGGCCGCCGCCATAGCCGTCGACGCGCCGGTTGAACAGTGGCGAGAGGAACTGGTGCGGCAGGTAGCCATGGGCGGCATGGAGCTCGACGCCGTCATAGCCGGCAGCGACGGCGCGCTGGGCGCAGAGCGCGTAGGCCTCGACCAGGTCGGCGATCTCTTCGCCGGCCAGCGCGTGCGGATTGTGGTGTTCGTATTCGTCGGCGATGGGGGACGGGGCGACGGTCGGCTGGAAGATGTCGGTGTGTTGGGCCGCGCCGGCGTGATAGAGCTGGCCGACGCATTTGGCGCCGTGGGCATGCACCGTATCGGCCCAGGCGCGGTAAGCCGGGACCAGGCTGTCGTAAAAGGCCCGCCCCTCCGCAGTCAGCGGGTGGAACGGCACCGCGTCGAGGTCGCCGGCGCTGGCCGTATCGGGCCGGCCAGGGCCGAAGGGGAACTGCATCAGCCCGAGCGGGCCCAGATTAAAGCCCATCAGCCCGACCCCGCCCCGCGCCCTTTCCTCCAGATAGCGCAGGTAGCGCGGCTGCGAGAGGCGCGGACCGTGCGTCGTGAACATGATCCGGTTGGGGATGGTGAGGTTGCCGAGCGCGATCGGCTGACGCAGATGCGGAAACGGCCCCATGGACGGCTTCACCTCACGCTTTGCGTTCGATGCCGCCGAAGATCAGCGCGACCCGTGTATCGATGATCGTCTCGACCGAATAGCGCCCGCCCGGCTCATACCAGCCGACCGCTGCGGCGGCGAGGTCGTTGATCGTGCGCAGCATCAGCCTGGGGTCGAGGTCGTTGCGGAACACGCCCTCGTCGATGCCCCGCTGCAGCACGCCGTACCAAATGGCATTGATCTGCTTCCAGGCCGCCTGGACATAAGCGAAGGCCGGGTGACGGGCCAGGAATTTGCGCTCGTGGACGGTGATCGCCACGATCTCGGGATTGCTGACGGCGGTTCTGAGGCCCAGCGCCATCATCTCCTTGATCGTCTCCTTCGGCCCCTCGCCGCGATCGACGATCGCCTGATATTGCGGAACCATGGTGACGAAGCGCTTCACCAGCTCGTGGAGCATTTCCTCCTTGGTCTGGAAATGGTGGTAGAGGCTGCCCGACAGGATGCCGGCGGCATCCCCAATCTCCCGGATCGTGGTCTCCTCATAGCCCTTGGCCGCGAACAGCTCGGCCGCGACCTGGAGGATTTCATCCCGCCGCTTGCTGACCTTCTCGACCGGCCGCAGACGGGTGACGGTGCTGGTTTTTCGTTTGGCTTCCACATCCAACTCCGGCTGATTCCGTATCAGAATACGCAGCCGGAGGCGGATTGGAAACCAAGCGCTAGCTTGCCACCGGCTGATGCTCCGCCGCCAGCTTGGCGTCGGACTCCGTCACTTTGGCGAAGGACGGGCGGCTGGAAACGCGCTCGACATAGGCCATGATCTCGGGCAGCGGCTGCACGATCTTGAAACCGGTCATCCAGCGCAGCGACAGGCCCCACAGCAGGTCCGCGGCGGAGAAGCGTTCGCCCAGGATATACGGCCCCTTGCGCAGCTGGTCGACCAGCGTGTTCAGCATCGTGTCGTAGTCGCCGTAGGGGCACATCGAGGGTGG
>CAZNNJ010000165.1:0-9355 GCA_964574305.1 uncultured Rhodospirillales bacterium
GAGACTCATGTCGCCGCCGACGCGGCTCTAGCCTGGATTCCCGCCTTCGCGGGAACGACGGCCGAAAAATCTGCATTAAATTACTGAAATATTTGAATACAACCCAATTCGATTCCCAAATTGAAAATATAAAACCCAATCGATAGGAACGTATCCTGGTCATCGAACGATATCAGCGATTTCACAACTGAGCATGTATTTTGTCTATTGATTTTTCCCGGAACCGTATCTCGTTCCCGCCGTTTTATTGACACATTCCAACCCACCAAGGAGGACATACATGGCCGAAAATCGGGGCAAATTCGGCAGCGACCGCGACCGCGAGCGCGCAGCGCAGGCCGGCCAGAAGGGTGGCCAGACGACGCAGGGCGGTCCGGGGACCCGGCAGGGAACCCAGTCGAGCAGCAAGACCGGCCAGCAGATGGGCGGCCAGCACTCCGATGAAAATCTCGCCAACGATCCGCAGCGGACCTCGGAAGCGGGCCGCAAGGGCGGAGAGCATTCGGGCGGCGAGCATCGCTGAACCCGAAGAGCGGAGCTAGCGTCACCGACCGAGGCTAGACTCGAGGCCTGAGGGGGAGGAACCGAGCGTAAAGCGGGTTCCTCCCCTTTTCGTTTGCCTGGCGATGAAGGAAAAGCTTTCGGGATTGTCCCGTTGGCGTACCCTGCGCCACCAGTCGGGCATCCGGAACCGGCGAAACGGATTCAATCCGCGTAATCTGCGGACAAATTCTTATCGTGCCGTGGCCGGCGCCGGCGCGGAGGCCAGACCCTGGGGCATTCCCACCATGACCGTGGTCAGCTTGGCCGGGTCGAGCAGGTGGGCGGAGACGCGCTTGGTGTCGTCCAGGGTGACGCCGTTGATCAGCGCGTCGCGGCGGTCGAGATAGTCGATGCCGAGATCCTGGGTTCTCAGCTGCATCAGCACGGCGGCCAGACGGTCGGTCGAGGTCATGGTGAGCGCGAAGGAGCCGGTGATATAGGTCTTGGCGTCCTTGAGTTCGGCCTCGGTGATGCCGCTCTCGTGCATCTTGCCGAACTCGGCCTTGACGACGCCCAGCGTTTCGCCCGCCGCCGCGTTGCGCGTCGAGCCGCCGGCCATCACCAGCCCTGCCTGCTTATAGGGCACGAAGGCGCTGGAAAAGCCGTAGGACAGGCCCTTCTTGCTGCCGGCGCCACGCACATCCTCCATCAGCCGCGACTGGAAGCCGCCGCCGCCCAGCGTGTAATTGACGATCTGGCCGGCATACCAGTCGGGATCGTCTCGGGTGATGCCGGGCGCGGCCATGGTGATGACCGTCTGCGGAAATTGCTTCTCGATGGTGACGGTCTGCCCCTCGCCTTGCGGTGTCACCTTGGAAACCGAGAATGGCGCGGCCTTGGCCGGCAGCGCCGAGAAAATCCGGTCGAGCGCCGGACCGAGCTCAGCCGGGGTGATATCGCCGGCGGCCGTCACCAGCATCTGGTCGCGGCCGAACCGGTCCTTCACAAAGCGCCCCATGTCGCCGGCCTGGATTTTGCGGACGCTGTCGTTCGGGCCGTTCGCTGGGCGGGCATAAGGGTGGCCGGCAAACACCGTCTCGGCCAGCTTGCGCCGCGCCAGATAGTTCGGGCTGCTCATGCTGTTGGCGATCGAGGTCACGATCTGGTTGCGCACCCGCTCGACCGCGTCGGCATCGAAGCGCGGCTTGGAAAGCGACAGGGTCAACAGTTCGAAGGCGCGGCCGCGATACTGGGTCAGCGTCTTCAGCGTGACCGAGAAATTGTCGAGGTCGGCGCCATAGGCGAGCGCGATCGATTTGTCCGCCATCTCCTTCTGGAAGGCCTGGCCGGTGAGGTCGCCCGCGCCTTCGTCGAGCAGCGAGGCGGTGAAGACTGCGAGACCGTCCTTCCCCTGGGGGTCCAGCGCCGCGCCGCCGCGGAACGTCACGTCCAGCGCCATCAGCGGGATGCGGTGATCCTCGATCAGCCAGGCCTCGATCCCGCCCGGGCTGACGACCTTCTGAATCTGGAAGGCGGCGCGGGCTGGTAAGGCGATGGCGCAGACGGCCATGACGGCGACTGCCAGATGGCGAAGGGATAGGTTCATCGGATTGGCCCTGAAGAAACCGGCACTGTGTTGGCAGCGGCCGCGGCATCGGTGGGCGCCTTGCTGTTGCCGTTGGCCGGCAGCAGCCAGCCCGTCACCCCGGCCGTGCCATTGCCGAAGACACCGCGCATCGCCGCGTTCACGTCATCCTTGGTGACGGCGGCGATATTGTCGGGCCAATTCTCGATATCGTCGATGCTCTGGCCCGTCGCCACCGCCTCGCCGATCGAATGGGCCGGGCCGACCAGGCTGTCGCGCGCCAGGATCGCCTGCGCCTGCAGCCTCGTCTTGGCGTCCGCGAGCTCGGCATCTGTGACGCCGTTCTTCAGCAGATCCTGGATGACTTCGTCGACCCCCTTCTCGACCTCCGCGAGGTCGTTGCCGGGCGCCGGCTGGGCGGAAACCTCATAGGCGATCGGATCGACCGCCGTGTCGTCGTAGGCGCTGGAGACGCTGGTCGCGGCCTTCAGCTTGAGCACCAGCGCCTTGTAGAGACGGCTGGTCGTGCCGGTGCCGAAAATCTCGTCGAATACTTCCAGTGCCAACGCCGTCTTCCTGGTCTTCTCCGAATAGTTCGCGGCGACATAGATGCGGGAGAAAGCGGGCTCGTGGATATTCTCGTCCTTGAGGGTCAGCCGCTGTGCCGCCCCGTCCAGAGGGGCAATCTGCGGCCGGATGCGCGGCGGCACCGGGTGCGACTGGATCGGCCCGTAATATTTCTCGGCCAGCGCCTTGACCTGGTCCGGCTTCACATCGCCGACGACGATCAGGGTGGCGTTGCTGGGCGTGTACCATTTCTTGTACCAGGCGACCGCATCGGCCGTGGTCAGCTGCTCCATCTCCTGCTTCCAGCCGATCGCCGGCCGGCCGTACGGGGAATTGGCGAACAGCGCATAGCGCATCGCCTCACCCAGGCGGGCCCCGGGAGAGGTCTCGATCCGCTGGCGCCGCTCCTCGACGATCACGTCGCGCTCCGGATAGACCTGATCGTCGGTCAGCGACAGATTCTGCATCCGGTCGGATTCGAGCTTCATGATCAGCTCGAGCCGTTCGACAGCGATGGTCTGGAAATAGGCGGTATAGTCGTAGAAGGTGAAGGCATTGTCCTCGCCGCCGTTGCGGGCGACGATCTTGGAGAACTCGCCCGCCGGGACCGTCGGCGTGCCCTTGAACATCAGATGCTCGAGGAAATGGGCGATGCCGGAATGGCCTGCATCCTCATCCGCCGCGCCGCAGCGGTACCACACCATCTGGGTGACGACCGGCGCCAGGTGATCCTCGATGACGACGACATCGAGCCCGTTGGCGAGCTTGAAGGTTGTCGGGCTGAAAACCTTGGCCGGCGCGGGCATGGACGCCAGCGCCAGCAATGCGGCGCCGATCAGCGCCCCCCGAAAGGACCTCATTTCGTGGCGGGCGCCTGCGGGGTTCCGTTGACGTCTGGCGCGGGCGGCGGGGCGACGGGCGCGGACGCATCGGCCGGCGGAGTCTCGGGCGCCGCAGGCTTGTCGCCCGCAGCCTTGTCGCCCTCTGGCGGCTTGGCCGTGGTGGCGTCGACGTCGTTGCCGAAGAAGTCGCCATGGAACAGCTTGCCGAAGAAACCGCGCTCCTCCTCCGGCTTCTTCGCGGCGGTCTCGACGCCCATTTCCTTGGCGTTCGGATTCGCCTGCTCATGGTCGGCCGAGACCGGGCTCTCGGTGCCCGGCGGCTTGAGGTCGAAATCGGGCGGCAGGGTCAGCGCCGGGCGGACGGTGACCTGGGTCTCGTCCGGTATGTGGCGTTCCAGGCCCAGAGTGGAACTGATGCTGCTGCAGCCGCCGAGCGCCGCGACCGCCGCCGTCAAAACCACCGAGCGGACCAACATGCTTTTCGTCAAGGTTGCTTCCTTCGTCCCATTTCGCCCGTCTTGTGGCTGAGAAACATCCCATCGAACACAAGAACGCCAATGCCCACCACGATCAGGCTGTCGGCGATGTTGAATGCCGGCCAGCCATACTCACCGAGATGCGCGTAGAAAAAATCGGCGACCGCCCCGAAACGGAGCCGGTCGACGACATTGCCAAGCGCGCCACCGATCACGGCGCCGAGCGCGGCAGCCAGGATCGGGCTCACGATACGCGACAGCCATAGCACCAGAAGAACGATGATTGCCAGCGCCGCGATGGAGAAGACATAGGGCCCCCAGGCCTCGCCGGTGCGGAACAGGCTGAAGCTGGTTCCGTGGTTCCACCACATGACGATGTCGAAGACCGGCAGCACGCGGATGTTGCGCGGATTCTCACGCAGCCCCACCACCTCGAGCAGCGCCCATTTCGATGCCTGGTCGGCGGCAACGCCGATCAGCGCGGCGACGGCCGCGATCACATAGATCCGCGTCCGGCTCACTCGGCCGCGTCCTTGAGGTCGCCGACCGCGTCATGGCAGCGGTCGCAAAGCTCGGGATGGTCGGCATGGGAGCCGACCTCCTCCAGCACCCGCCAGCAGCGGCCGCATTTCTCGCCTGTCGCCAGATGCACGATCACGCCGATGCCGGCGACGTCGGCCAGGGTGAAAGCCCCCGCTGGCGCCGGGCCGGCCGAAAGCTCCATGTCGGAGGTGATGGCGACCTCGGCCAGATCGACGGTTGCCAGCAGGGCACGGTCGGCCGGGTCGTGGACATAGACGACAGGGTCGGCCTGCAGCGAGGCGCCGATCTTCTTCTCGGCCCGCGCCACCTCCAGCGCGCCCGTGACGACGCGGCGGATCTCACGCACCCTGTCCCATTTATGGGCCAGCGCATCGTTGCGCCACGCGGCCGGCAGCTCGGGGAAGCGGGTCAGATGCACGCTGCCGGTGTCGGAGGGATGGCGGGCGAGCCAAGCCTCCTCGGCGGTGAAGCAAAGGATCGGGGCCAGCCAGGCGGTCAGGCATTCGAAAGCCCGGTCCATCACCGTCCGCACCGCGCGGCGGCGGAGCGACTCCGGCCGGTCGCAATAGAGAGCGTCCTTGCGGATGTCGAAATAGAAAGCCGACAGGTCGACCGCGCAGAAATTATGCAGCGCCGCGAGCAGGCCACGATATTCGAGCTTGCCGTAGGCGTTGCGCACCACCGCGTCGACCTCGCCGAGGCGATGCAGAACCCAGCGCTCCAGCTCGGGCATCTCGGCGGCCGGCACCGTCTCGGCATCGGTGAAGCCTTCCAGCGCACCCAGCAGATAACGCCAGGTGTTGCGCAGGCGGCGATAGGTGTCGGCCTGGGCCTTGAGGATTTCCGGGCCGATGCGCTGATCGTCCTCGGTATCGCTGGCCATCACCCAGAGGCGCAGGATATCGGCGCCCTGCCGCTCGCAGACATCCTGCGGGGCGACGGTATTGCCCAGCGACTTGGACATCTTGCGGCCCTGTTCGTCGAGCGTGAAGCCGTGGGTCATCACCGCCTTGAACGGCGCCCGGCCGCGCGTGCCGCAGGCCTCCAGCAGCGAGGACTGGAACCAGCCGCGATGCTGGTCGGACCCTTCGCTGTAGAGATCGGCCGGCCAATGCAACTCGGGCCGCGCCTCAAGCACGAAGGCATGAGTCGAGCCGCTCTCGAACCAGACATCGACGATGTCGCGGACCTTCTCGTAATCCTCTTCCTTGTATTCGTTGCCGAGGAAGTCGGAGGACGGGCGGGCATACCAGGCGTCGGCGCCCTCGGCCTCGAAGATCGTGCCGATGCGGTCGAGCACCGCCGGATCGTTCAGCGGCACGCCGTCCGACTTGCGGACGAAGAAGCCCAGGGGCACGCCCCAGGCGCGCTGGCGGCTGATGCACCAGTCGGGGCGCGAGGCGACCATCGATTCGATACGGTTGCGGCTCTGCGCCGGCACCCAGCGCGTGTCGGCGATGGCGGCGAGCGCCTTGTCGCGCAGGCCGGAATTGCCCACCGAGATGAACCATTGCGGCGTGGTGCGGAAGATCAGCGGCGAACGCGAACGCCAGGAATGCGGGTAGGAATGCTCCATCTTCCCATGCGCCAGCAGCTTGCCGGCTTGGCGCAGGTAATGGATCGCGGTCGGGTTGGCGTCGCCCGGCTTGCCCTTCTGGTTATAGACGATCTTGCCGGCGAAGAGCGCGACCGAGGGATAGAACCGCCCCTCGTCGTCCAAGGTGCGCGGCACGTCCAGCCCATGACGCTGGCCCGTCGCGAAATCGTCCTCGCCATGGCCCGGCGCGGTATGGACGAAGCCGGTGCCGGCATCCTCCGTCACGTAATCGGCCGGCAGCAGCGGCACCTCGAAGCCGTAATGGCCCTCGGCCTCCGCGATCTCGCGGAACGGATGGGCGGCGATGGAGCCGGCCAGGTCCGAGCCTTTGAGCGTCGCCACCTGGACCCACGAACCGATGCCGGCATGGGTCTGCACGTTGGAGGCGAGCGAGGTCGCGATCACCAGGTGCGCCCCGCGCTCGACCGCGGCCTCGCGCGGATCGACCACCTGATAGACGCCGTATTCGATATCCTCGCCATAGGCGATGGCGCGGTTGCCCGGCATGGTCCAGGGCGTCGTCGTCCAGATGACGATGTCCGCATCCTTCAGCGCCGGGTTGGGCGAGGTCACGACCGGAAAGCGGACCCAGATCGTGTCCGACACATGGTCGTGATACTCGACCTCGGCATCCGCCAGCGCGGTCTTCTCGACAACCGACCACAGGACAGGGCGCACACCCTGATAGAGCGTGCCGGAGGCCAGGAACTTGTGGATCTCCCGGACGATCTGCGCCTCGGCCGGGAAGGTCATTGTGAGGTAGGGGTTCACCCAGTCGCCGATCACGCCCAGCCGCTGGAACTCGCCCGACTGGATATCGACCCATTTCTGGGCGAAGGCGCGGCATTCGGCGCGGAAATCCAGGGTCGGCACCTGGTCCTTGTCCTTGCCCTTCTGGCGGTACTGTTCCTCGATCTTCCACTCGATCGGCAGGCCGTGGCAGTCCCACCCCGGCACGTAGGGCGCGTCCTTGCCCAGCATCCGCTGGCCGCGGACCACCACGTCCTTCAGGATCTTGTCGAGCGCATGGCCGATATGGATGTTGCCGTTGGCGTAGGGCGGGCCGTCATGGAGGACGAACTTCTCCCGCCCCTTGCCCGCGGCCGTGATCTGCCCGAACAGGTCGATCCGCGCCCAGCGCGCCAGAATCTCCGGCTCCTTCGTCGGCAGGCCGCCGCGCATCGGAAAATTCGCCGGATCGGGCAGGAAGACTGTGTTTCTGTAATCGGTCATGGGGGCGGTTATCGGTCGGCGGTTTGCCAGGGTCAAGCGGGGTTCGGGAGAAGTAGCGCGACGCTTCGGTTTACAGTTCACCAGCTTGCAGGCGTGCGCGCCAATAGAATGGCTCTCTATGGAGATGCGCAACCGCGACGATCAACTGATTGCCACCCTCTTCCGTATAAATCACACCATAGGGGAATCGGGTGAGCCTGCATCTGCGAAGAGTGCTGCTCATTGGATGCCATGCATGCGGGTACTGTTCGATCAGGCGAAAAACGCGAAAGGCCTCGGCCAGGAATGCGTCGCCCAATTCAGGCGAAATAGCAGCATACCAGTCGAACGCCTCGTCCAGTTCGGCTTGAGCGACGTCAAGAAAGCGCAGCGTCACTTCGCGGTATATTTGGCCACGACGTCAGCCAGTGCCACCGCCCGAATTTCACCACGCCGGTAGGCGGAAAGGCGGTCTTCGGCCTCCCGGACCCATAGTGCATCGATGGCCTCGTCCGGCTTATCCAAGTCGTTCAGGAGCTGTTCGACCAGATCAAGCCGCTCAACCGGCGCCAATTTCTTGGCCGCCGAAAGCAAATCGGTGGACTTCGACATCAGTTTTGCTCACCTCTCAAGCAAGGTCGCCTGAAGTTAATATGAGCGGGATTCTGTAGGATGGGTAGAGCGCAGCGAAACCCGTCGGAATTTGAACCGCCAAGACGCAAAGGCGCCAAGGAAATCCGGTTTAGCCACAGATGACACAGATTTACGCAGATTAAATCCGAATATTACCGCCTTCAGCGGCGGAAAACTCATCATCTGCGTAAATCTGTGTCATCTGTGGCTAGAATCTTCAATGGGTTTCGCTACGCTCTACCCATCCTACTTCATCACAAAGGACTGGCCAGCAGGGCCTCGCGGGCGGCGATCTTGTCGCGGTCGACCTGTTCGATAAGGCCCTCGATCGTCTCGAAGTTCGCCTCGGGCCGCAGGCGCTCGATCAGGCGGACGCGCAGGACCTGGCCGTAGATGTCTTCCGAGAAATCGAACAGATGCGCCTCGAGCATCGGCTCGGGCGTCCGCCACATCGGCCGGATGCCGAGATTGGCGACGCCGTCGATCCAGGTGCTGTCTCCCGGACGGTCGACCAGCGCGCGGATGGCATAGATGCCGTAGGCCGCCCGCATATATTCGGTGATCTTGAGATTGGCCGTCGGAAAACCGAGCTGGCGTCCGCGCTTGTCGCCGGTGATGACCCGGCCGTCGATCTCGAACGGACGGCCCAGGGTAAGGGCGGCGCGGCGCAGGTCGCCGTCGGCGATCAGCTTGCGGATCGCGGTGGCCGAATAGACGGTGCCGTCGGCGGTGCTGACCGGTTCGACGCGGGTGACGGCGAAACCATGCTCGCGGCCTGCCGCCGCCAAGGTCTCCATCGAGCCGGCATGCTTGTGGCCGTAACGGAAATTGCCGCCGGCAACCGCATGGCTGATCCCCAGCGCGCCCGACAGGACATTGGCCGCGAAGTCTTCGGCCGTAACCGATGCGAGCCTTTCATCGAACGCCAGGGCGACGACGTAATCGACCCCCAGCGCCTCCAGCGCGTGCAGCTTGACCCTGAGCGGCGTCAGCCGGAAGGGCATCAGATCAGGGCGGAAAAAGGCCTTGGTATGAGGCTCGAAGGTCAGCACGCCGAGCGGCCGGCCAGCCGCGCGGGCGATCTTCAGCGCCTCGGCGATGACCGCCTGATGGCCGAGATGGACCCCGTCGAAATTGCCGAGCGTCAGCACGGCACCACGCGCATCGGCGGGAAGATCGGTTTCGTGGCGGTACAGACGCATCAGGTGGGCCTAAGAAAACGTAAGAGCCGATGTTTAGACGTGTTTGGCAAAAGACTCAAAGTGCTCCCCGACCTCTCGTCGCGTGGATCGCGCAAGGGGCGACGGCGGCGCTGCCCAATAGATCGCCCCGCCCGACCGCACGCATCCTCCAACCTCCCTACCGTCAGGTCAATATGTTGGGGGCCTCGGGGCGGTGAAATTTGAAAAGGACGGCC
>CAZNNJ010000166.1:0-9324 GCA_964574305.1 uncultured Rhodospirillales bacterium
CTGACCAACCTTGCGACCAATGCCCGCGACGCCATGCCCAGGGGCGGCAAGCTGACCATCGCAACGTCCCACCGCAAGGTCGACAGCGACTACGCGGCGGCCAATCCCGATGTGCCACCCGGGGACTATGCGCTGATCGAGGTCACCGACACGGGCATCGGCATGTCGCCCGAAGTCAAAAGCCGGATATTCGAACCGTTCTATTCGACCAAGGAAGAGAGCGGCACCGGTCTCGGTCTCAGCATGGTGTTCGGCTTCATGAAGCAGTCGGGCGGCCATATCAGCGTCTATAGCGAGGTCGGGGTCGGCACGACCTTCCGCCTCTATCTCCCCTGCTCGCACGTGCCGGAAGACAAGAAGGCGGACCTGCGCGCCGACGGGCCCTTGGCCGGCAGGAACGAGACCGTCCTGGCAGTCGAGGACAGCGAGCCGCTGCGCCGGATCGTCGTGCGCCAGCTGCGCGGTCTCGGCTATCGCGTGCAGGAAGCCACCAGCGCCGCGGAAGCGCTGACGGCGCTGGAGCGCGCGCAGGTCGACCTCCTGTTCACCGACGTCGTCATGCCGGGCGGCGTCGACGGTTTCGAGCTGATCGAGCTTGCCCGGCGGAAACAGCCCGGGATCAAGGTGATCCTGACCAGCGGCTTCCCGCAATCGCGGTTTGCCACGGAGATGGCGCCCGGCTCGTTCCACCTGCTGAGCAAGCCTTATCGCAAGGGCGACCTGGCGCTGCTGGTCCGCACCGTGCTCGACGAGCAGCTCGAAACCGAGAGCAGCTAGGGCAACCCAATGGCAAAAGTCCTCGTTATCGATGACGATCCTGGCTTCCGGCGGATGATCCGGATGATTCTGGCACGGATGCGCCATGACGTCGTCGAGGCGCAGGACGGTAACGAGGGCATCGACCGGTTCAGGGTGGAGCAGCCGGACCTGGTCATCTCCGACATCGTCATGCCCAACAAGGAAGGCATCCAGACGATCCTCGAAATCCGCGCCCTGGCGCCCGACGCGTGCATCATCGCCATGTCGGGCGGCGGCGTCAGCCTCGGCATCGGCTATTTGGGCGCAGCGCTGAAGCTCGGCGCCAACCAAATCCTTTCCAAGCCTTTCCGCCCGGCGGAACTGGTGGCGATGGTCGAGCGGCTCCTGCCGGCCGAAGTCGGTTCCTGACCCCGCAACAGACATAATTCACAGCACCGAATACCCCAATGCCCGACGATACTCCCCCCGCCTTCGACCTCGCCCACATCGCCGACCAATGGGGCAGCCCGGCTGACGATATCTATTGGACCATCCTCGGCATCTTCGCCGAGGAGGGCGCCAGGCTGTGCGGCGACGCCCGCGCCGCCCTGGCGCAGGACGAGCTTCAAGCGCTGAAGCGCTCCGCCCATACGATGAAGAGCGCGGCCGCAAATGTCGGCGCGCTGTACCTGTCGCGTTGCGCCAGGGATCTGGAGGAAGCCGTGGCGACGGTCGAGCCCCGGGGCCTTTCTCCACTGGTAGCGCGGGTCCTGGCGGCGTGGGCCGCGGTCAGCGAACGGATCGCTCAAGGAGGACCGATAGCAGCAGGCCACGTAACGGGAGGCCCGGCGACCCATGGCTGAACAGCGCACCATCCTAATCGTCGAGGACAGCCGTTCCCTGGCGCAAACCTGCAGGCTGCAGCTCGAGGCCGTGGGCCACCGCATGCTGATCGCCGAGACCGGTGGCGAGGCGCTTGCCTTGCTGCGCGACAACAGCGTCGACTGCGTGCTGCTCGACCTCAACCTGCCCGACATGGACGGCATGGAGATATTGCGGGAGATGCGCCAGTGGCCGCATGCGCCGGCGACCGTGGTCACCACTGCCAACGCAGCGCTGACCGTGGCGGTGGAGGCGGTGCGGCTGGGGGCCTTCGACTATCTGGTGAAGCCCTTCGCCGGGGCGCGGCTGGTCACCACCGTCACCAATGCGCTGTCGAACGCCGATCTCAAGCGTGAGGTCGAGACTTTCCGGCGCACGGTCGAGCATGCCGGCTTCGCCGATTTCATCGGGCGTTCCCTCCCCATGCAGAGGGTTTACCGCACGATCGAGGCCGCGGCCCGCAGTTCGGCCAGCGTTTTCATCACCGGGGAGAGCGGCACCGGCAAGGAGCTGGCCGCCCATGCGCTGCACACCCTCTCGCCGCGCGCGACCCGGCGGTTCGTGGCGCTGAATTGCGGGGCGATCCCGCGGGACCTGCTGGAGAGCACGATCTTCGGCCATATCAAGGGCGCCTTCACCGGCGCGTCCGCCGACCAGGACGGCGCCGCCGCCCGCGCCGACGGCGGCACCTTGTTCCTGGACGAGCTGGGCGAGATGGAGATGGGGCTGCAGACCAAGCTGTTGCGCTTCATCCAGACCGGTGCTTATGAGCGCGTCGGCGAGGGGCGCAGCCGCCATGCCGATATCCGCTTCATCGCCGCGACCAACCGCGACCCGCTGGAAGCGGTGCGCGAGGGGCGGATCAGGGAGGATCTGTTCTACCGCCTGTTCGTCGTCCCAATCGCGATGCCGCCGCTGCGCGACCGCGGCGAGGATATAGTGCTGATCGCCCGCCGCTTCCTGGAGGAGTTCGCCCGGGCCGAGGGCCGGGCCTTCAAGTCGCTGACGCCGGAGGTCGAGGCGCGGCTGCTCGCTTATCCCTGGCCGGGCAACGTGCGGCAGCTTCAGAATGTCATCCGCAATATCGTCGTGCTGAATGACGGGCCGACGATCATCGAGACGATGCTGCCCGCCCTGCCGCATTCCGAGCCGCCCGCATCGTCTCCCGTCACTGCCAAGCCCACGCACGCGAACGGCCATGCATCCCCGCCGCCGCGGGGCGACCTGCCGGAGGCGGCCGAGGCGATCATCCCACTGGCGGCGATGGAACGTCTCTATATCGAGCGCGCCATCGCGCTCCATGAGGGCAGCATCCCGCTGGCGGCGCGCAGGCTGGGCATCAGCCCGTCGACGATCTATCGCAAGAAAGAGGGCTGGGGAGCCTGACAGGCGGCCCCAAATGCAGGCTAGGTCGCGACCAGACCGCAGCGCAGGATTTCCTCGATCTCGGGAATGCAGGAGCCACAATTCGTGCCGGCCTTGAGCGCCTTGCCGATGGCGGCGGCGGTGCGATGCCCGTCCTTGGCGATCGACCTTTCGATGGCGGCGCGGCTGACCTTGAAGCAGGAGCAGACGGTGCGCTGAACTGGCTGCTGAAATTCGGCTGGGGCCGGCACGGCGAACAGCGCGGCCCGCGCCGCCTCGTCGAACGGCCGGCCGATCCACTCCGCCACCTCGGCGCGGGACGGCAGCTGGAAGCGCGGGCTGGTGCACAGCGCCAGGAACCCGGCCAGATGGCCGTTCACGACCCGGGCAAAACGGAAGCTGCTGCGTTCAGGATCGATCGACGCCAGTCGTTCAGTGCAATTCTGCTGGCCGAGCAGCCCGCTGACCCAATTCTCGAACGCCAGATCGTCCGGCAGCGGACGCCAGCCGCGCAGCTCCCAGCTCACGGCCCGGTCCAGCGGGATGCGGGCGTGATAGAACCCGTCCGCCGTACCGGGACCGGCGCCGCCGGCCAGGATGCCGCGCCATAGCGTGGCGACCGGGGCGACGCTGGCGGGCGTCGCCTTCAATTCGGGCTGGCCGGAGATGGGGTCGCGCGCCGGCCCGGTCAGACAGTCCACGGGACCCGCCGAGCCGAAACGGTCGGTCCAATGCATCGGCGCGAAGATTTCGCCAAGCCGCTGGGCGTCGCTGACACGGGCACGCAGGACCGCGGCGCCATGCTTTGAGCGCACCCGCACGAGATCGCCCGCCGCGACGCTGAGCTTGGCCGCGTCGGCCGGATGGATGTCGAGCCAGGGCTCCTCCTGATGCGCCATCAGCCGGGGGGTAAGGCCGGTGCGGGTCATGGTGTGCCACTGGTCGCGGATACGGCCGGTATTGAGGATATAGGGGAAATGCCGCTCGGCCGCCTCGGCCGGCGGGGCGAACGGGGTGGAGACGAAACGGGCCTTGCCGTCTTGCGTGAAGAAACCGCCCTCGCCGAACAGCCGGCCGCCGGCGGGCTTGCCAGAGCGGATCGGCCAATGCTGGGGCGCCATCGCGTCGTACCCGGCATCGGTCAGGGCCGCCAGGCCGCCGATATCGAAAGCGCGGGTCCCCTCATTCTCGAATTCCGACAGGGCCGCATGCTCGCGGAAGATATCGGCCGGCCGGTCATAGGCGAAGCGATCGGCCCAGCCCATGCGGGCGGCGACCTCCTTCACGATCCACCAATCCGGCCGGGCAGCGCCGGGCGGCGCGCGGAGGGCACGCTGGCGGGTGATGCGGCGTTCGGAATTCGTGACGGTGCCGTCCTTTTCGCTCCAGGTCGCGGCCGGCAGGACGACATCGGCGAAGGTCGTCGTGTCGGTCTCCCAGCAGTCCGACACCACGACGAAGGGGCAGGCCTTCAAGGCGCGGCGGACAAGGCCGGCATTGGGCATGCTGTCGGCCGGGTTGGTCGCCATGATCCACAGCGCCTTGACCCGCCCGTCCAGCACTGCGTCGAACAGGTCGACGGCCTTCAAGCCGGGCTTGCTTGCCATGCCGGGCGAGCGCCAGAAACGGCCGACCCGATCGACGTCCTCGGGATTGTCGAAGCGCATATGGGCGGCAAGCTGGTTGGCGAGCCCGCCGACCTCCCGCCCGCCCATCGCGTTGGGCTGGCCTGTGACCGAGAACGGCCCCATCCCGGGCCGCCCGATCCTGCCGGTCGCCAGATGGCAGTTGATGATGGCGTTCACCTTGTCGGTTCCGGCGGAGGACTGGTTCACGCCTTGCGAGAATACGGTCAAGGCCCGCTCGGTTTCAGCGAAACGCCGGTAGAAAGCAAGGAGATCGGCCTCGGGCAGGCCGGTGAGTGCAGCAGCTTTGGCGATGCTGGTTTTGGCTGCTTCCAGGGCGGCGTCCAGGCCGTTCGTATGCCGCGCGATCCAGTCACGATTCAGCTTTCCCGCATCAGCCAGAAACGTCAGCAGGCCGTTGAACAGGGCGACGTCGCTGCCCGGCTTCAGCGGCAGATGCAGATCGGCGATCTCGCAGGTCGCGGTGCGGCGTGGGTCGACGACCACGACGAACGTGCCGCGCCCGGCCCTGGCTTTCTTCAGACGCTGAAACAGGATCGGGTGGCACCAGGCGGTGTTGCCGCCGACCAGGACGGCAAGATCGGTCTGCTCCCAGTCCTCATAGGTGCCGGGCACGACATCGGCGCCGAAGGCCCGCGTATGGCCGGCGACGGTCGAGGCCATGCAGAGCCGCGAGTTGGTATCCATGTTGCCGCTGCCGATGAAGCCCTTCATCAGCTTGTTGGCGACATAGTAGTCCTCGGTCAGCAGCTGGCCGGAACCGTAGAAGGCGACCGAATCGGGCCCGTGCTCGGCCACGGTCTCGGCAAAGCGGCCCGCGATCAGGCCAAGCGCCGCGTCCCAATCGGCGTCCCGTCCGCCGATGCGCGGGCGAAGCAGTCGGGTAGAATCGTCCAGCGTCTCGGCCAGGGCCGAGCCCTTGGAGCACAGCCGGCCGAAATTGGCCGGGTGGTCCGGATCGCCCCGAACCGCTCCGTTCTCGACAATGACGCCGCAACCCACCCCGCAATAAGGACAGGTCGTCTTGACCCCTCCCGTCATGGCTCGCTCAGGGCAGCTTGAGGAAGATGCGGTCGCCGTCGCGCCGCACCGGGATGGTACGGACGCAGCCTTCGTCAGGCGCGGCGGCCTGGCCGCTGTCCAGGTCGATCACCCAATTGTGCAGCGGACAGGTCACCGCCACGCCATGGACGATCCCTTGCGACAGCGGCCCGCCTTTGTGCGGGCATTTGTCGTCGAGCGCGAAGATCTGATCCCCCGCCGTGCGGAACACGGCGATATCGCCGCGCGGCGTCGCCACAACCCGCGCCCCCATCCGGGGAATCTCGCCGACGGTGCCGACATCCTTCCAGCCGGTTTCGGTCATGATGCTGTCCATGGTCATTCCACCGTCGCCAGCGCGCGGAACTCCACGGCGGCCTCCTTGCCGGGGTTGCGTTCTTCCCACGGGTCGGTCTGGAAGAATTGCTGGGAGTAGAGGAAGCGGGCATGGAGCGCCTTACGCCCGGCCTCGTCATCGACGATGCGTTCCTTCACATAGTCGAGCCCGACCCGCTCCACCCACGGCGCAGTGCGGTCGAGATAGCGCGCCTCCTCGCGGTAGAGCTGCAGGAAGGCGCCGCAATATTCCAGCACCTCGTCATCGGTCGAGACCTTGCACAGGAAGTCGGTGGCGCGGACCTTGATGCCGCCATTGCCGGCGATATGCAGCTCCCACCCGCTGTCGACCGCGACGACGCCGAAATCCTTGATCGTCGCCTCGGCGCAGTTGCGCGGGCAGCCGGACACGGCGAGCTTCACCTTGTGCGGGTGCCACGAGCCCCAGGTCATCTTCTCCAGCGCGATGCCCATGCCGGTCGAATCCTGGGTGCCGAAGCGGCACCATTCCGACCCGACGCAGGTCTTCACCGTCCTGAGCGCCTTGGCATAGGCATGGCCCGAGACCATGCCGGCCTCGTTGAGGTCCCGCCAGACCGCCGGCAGGTCCTCCTTCTTCACCCCCAGCATGTCGATACGCTGGCCGCCGGTGACCTTCACGCTCGGGATGGCGTGCTTGTCGACCACGTCGGCGATGGCGCGCAGTTCCTTGGCGCTGGTGACGCCGCCCCACATGCGCGGGATGACCGAGAAGGTGCCGTCCTTCTGGATATTCGCGTGGGCGCGCTCATTGATGAAGCGCGACTGCGGGTCGTCGCGATAGCTCTCAGGGTACGCGCAGAGCAGGTAGAAATTGAGCGCCGGCCGGCAGGAATGGCAGCCGTCGGGGTTCAACCAGCCGAGCGTGCTCATCACGTCGCGGATGGTCTTGAAACCGTCCTCGCGGATATGCCGACGCACCTCCTCATGGCTCAGCGACGTGCAGCGGCACATGCCGGGCTGGGCCGCCTTGGCGAAAGCCTCGCCGGCGGTCGCCGCCAGTATCTGCTCGACCATGCCGGTGCAGGAGCCGCAGGAGGCCGAGGCCTTGGTGTGGCGGCGGACGGCATCCAGCGTGCTGAGCCCCTTGGATTGGATCGCCTCGACGATCGTGCCCTTGCACACGCCGTTGCAGCCGCAGATCTGGTAGTCCGCCGGCAGGTCTGCGGCGCTGGTCGGCTTCACCTGCCCCATCGCCGCGGCGACCGCCTGGCCCAGCAGGGCAGCGTCCTTGAACGGGGTGATGTCCTCGCGTTTGCGCAGCAGGTCGAGATACCAGGTGCTGTCGGCGACGTCGCCGTAGAGGACGACGCCCTCCAGCCGCCCGTCGCGCAGCACCAGCTTCTTGTAGACCTGCCGTTCCGTGTCGTTGAACGTCAGGTCGCTATAGCCCTCGCCCCCCTGGAAATCGCCGGCCGAGAACAGGTCGACGCCGGTCACCTTGAGCTTGGTCGACAGGACCGAGCCGGCATAGTTGGACACGGTGCCGTCGTCGCCCGCCAGATGGTCGGCGCAGACCTTGGCCATCTCATAGAGCGGCGCCACGAGCCCATAGGTCTTGCCGCGATGCTCGACGCATTCGCCGACCGCGAAGATATCGGGATCGGTGGTGCGCATGTCGTCATAGACGGCGATGCCGCGATTGATATCGGGCCCGCATTGGCGCGCCAGATCGATATTCGGACGGATGCCGATCGCCATGACGACGAGGTCGCCCGGCACCTCCCGGTCGTCCGCCAGCCGCACGCCCTCGACCCGGCCGGTGCCGAAAATCTCCTCGGTCTGGCCGTTCATGAAGAAGTTGAGGCCGCGCTCGTCCAGCTCCTTCTGCAGCATCCTGCCGGCAGTCTGGTCGAGCTGGCGCTCCATCAGCGTGTCGGTCAGATGGACGACGGCCACACTCATGCCGCGCTTCATCAGCCCGTTCGCCGCCTCGAGCCCCAGCAGGCCGCCGCCGATGACGATGGCCTTCCTGTGCTGTTCCGACGCGCCGATCATCTGCTCGATGTCGGAGATGTCGCGGAAGGCGCAGACGCCGGGCAACTCGAGCCCCGGAAGCGGCGGCACCAGCGGACGCGAGCCCGTCGCCAGCAACAGCTTGTCGTAGTGCTCGACCCGGCCGCTTTCCGACGTCACCGTCCTGGCCTCCCGGTCGATCGAGACGACCGGGTCGCCGGCGCACAGGCAGATGCCGTTCTCGCCGTACCAGGCGAGCGGGTTGATGATGATGTCGGCCATCTCCTTCTCGCCGGCCAGCACGGACGACAGCGCGATGCGGTCGTAATTGACGTGCGGCTCGGCGCCGAAGACGGTGATCTGGTAGCGGATCGGGTCGCGCTTCAGCAGCTCGTCGACTGCCCGCATTCCGGCCATGCCGTTGCCGATGACGACCAGCCGCTCTCGCCTGCGGATCATGTTCATGGGGGCGCCCTCCTCAGATCCGGACGGCGTTGGCGAGGCTGGCCCAGCCGGCCCGCCAGTGCTTCTTGACCCCGGTGAGGGAGAGGAGCGCGACCAGCGCCAGCAGCGCGAAGATCAGGAACCCAGCCTGATAGCTGCCGGTGATGCTCTTCGAATAGCCGAGGCTGGAGGCGAGGTAGAAGCCGCCGACGCCGCCCATCATGCCGACCAGGCCGGTCATGACGCCGATCTCCCGGCCGAAGCGCTGCGGCACCAGCTGGAACACCGCGCCGTTGCCCATGCCCAGCGCGCCCATGCCGACGACGAACACAGCGATCGCCATCCAAAGCTGGGGCATGCCGAAGCTGACCAGGATGAGCGCCGCCGCGGCGACGATATACATCGCCGACAGCGTGCGGATGCCGCCGAACCGGTCTGCCAGCGCACCGCCCACCGGCCGCAGCATCGAGCCGGCGAAGACGCAGGCCGCCGTGGCATAGCCGGCATGGACCGGGGTCAGCCCGAACTGGTCATTGTAATAGATGGTGAGCGAGGAGGAGAGGCCGACGAAGCCGCCGAAGGTGACGCTGTAGAAGGCCATGAACCACCAGGCGTCGCCGATCTTCAGCACGCGGAAATAATCGACCAGCGATTTGGACGCCGGACGGTTCGGGCTGTCCTTGGCGAAGGCGATGAAGAAGGCCAGCACTGCGACGAGCGGGATTGCCGCCAGGCCCAGCACGTTGTTCCAGCCATAGGCGACGGCAAGGCCGGGGGCGAACAGTGCCGCCAGCACCGTGCCGGAATTGCCGGCGCCGGCGATGCCCAGCGCCATGCCCTGATGCTGCGGCGGATACCAGCGCGAGGCCAGCGGCAG
>CAZNNJ010000167.1:0-9278 GCA_964574305.1 uncultured Rhodospirillales bacterium
GGGGGACGAGGCCCGGCATTTCACCATTCGCGACGCGATTATCACCCAAGCCTAGCGAATCATCTATACTGACTGACCCACTCCGGGCCGCCGAATCCGGCCGCCCGAACACGGACTGATTGAGAGTTATTCATGGTTGATGAAACCAATCACGACGGCGAAGAAAACGGCGAATACAACGCGCAGTCGATCAAGGTCCTGCGCGGCCTGGACGCCGTGCGCAAGCGCCCCGGCATGTATATCGGCGACACCGACGACGGCTCGGGCCTGCACCATATGGTGTACGAGGTCGTCGACAATGCGATCGACGAGGCGCTGGGCGGCCATGCCGACCTGGTGACGGTGACGCTGAATGCCGACGGATCGGTGACCGTCACCGACAATGGCCGCGGCATCCCGGTCGATATCCACGCCGAGGAAGGCGTCTCGGCGGCCGAGGTCATCATGACCCAGCTGCATGCCGGCGGTAAGTTCGACCAGAACGCCTATAAGGTATCGGGCGGCCTGCATGGCGTCGGCGTCTCAGTGGTCAATGCGCTCTCGGAAACGCTAGACCTGCGCATCTGGCGCGACGATGCCGAATGGTTCATCCGCTTCGCCCACGGCGACGCCGTGGCGCCGCTGGAGAAGGTGGGCCCGATCAACGGCAAGAAGGGCACCGAGGTCACCTTCCTCGCCTCGTCCGAGACCTTCACCAAGACGGAGTACGATTTCGCCACCATCGAGCATCGCCTGCGCGAGCTTGCCTTTCTCAATTCCGGCGTCCGCATCGTGCTGACCGACAACCGGTCGCTGGAGCCGCATGTTGTCGAGCTGTGCTATTCCGGCGGGCTCCAGGCCTTCGCCACCTATCTGGACAGGGCCAAGAACGCGCTCCACAAGCCGCCGATCGGCATCGCCGGCTCCAAGGTCGGCGAATACGGCGCCCCCATCGCCGTCGAGGCGGCGCTGGAATGGACCGATTCATATCACGAGACGATGCTGTGCTTCACCAACAACATCCCGCAAAAGGATGGCGGCACGCATCTGGCCGGCTTCCGCGCGGCGCTGACCCGCACGATCAACGCCTATGCCAATGAGAGCGGCATCGCCAAGAAGGAGAAGGTGGCGCTGACCGGCGACGACATGCGCGAGGGGCTGACCTGCGTGCTCTCGGTGAAGGTGCCGGACCCCAAATTCTCCAGCCAGACCAAGGACAAGCTGGTCTCGTCAGAGGTGCGCCCCGTTGTCGAGCAGGTGGTCGGTGACGCGCTGCTGACCTGGTTCGGGGAGCATCCGGCCGATGCCAAGCGGATCGTGCAGAAGGCGGTCGAGGCCGCCATCGCCCGCGAGGCGGCGCGCAAGGCCCGTGATCTCACCCGTCGCAAGGGTGCGCTGGACATGGCCTCGCTGCCTGGCAAGCTGGCCGACTGCCAGGAGCGCGATCCGGCGCTCTCCGAACTGTTCCTGGTCGAGGGCGATTCGGCCGGCGGCACGGCCAAGCAGGGCCGCAACCGCAAGTTCCAGGCGATCCTGCCGCTGCGCGGCAAGATCCTGAACGTGGAGCGCGCGCGCTTCGACAAGATGCTGAGCTCGGCCGAGATCGGCACGCTGATCGCGGCGATGGGCACCGGCATCGGCCGAGAAGAGTTCAATATCGACAAGGCGCGGTATCACAAGATCATCATCATGACGGACGCCGATGTGGACGGCAGCCACATCCGTACCCTGCTTTTGACCTTCTTCTACCGGCAGATGCCGGAGCTGATCGAGAAGGGCTATCTCTATATCGCCCAGCCACCGCTTTATCGGGTGAAGAAGGGCAACTCCGCGCTCTACCGCAAGGGCGACCGGGAGTTGGACGACTATCTGATCCAGACCGGCATCGAGGATTGCGCCTTCGAGATGTTCGACGGCCAGGTCGCGGTCGGCGCCGACCTGGAGGCCATGGTCCGCGAGGCCCGCACCATCCGCCAGCCGATCCAGCAGATCGCCCGCAAGGTCGGCAGCCAGATGCTGGTGGAGCAGGCGGCCATCGCCGGCGTGCTAAACCTCTCCGTGCTGAGCGACGCGCAGCAGGCCGGCGCCGCCGCGACCTATCTGGCGCAGCGGCTGGATGCGCTGACCGTGGAGTCCGACCGCGGCTGGACAGCCTCGGCCGGCGAGAACGGCGTCACCGTGTTCCGCACGCTCCGCGGCGTGACCGAGACCCATGTTCTGTCGCCCGACATATTGCGCGGCGCCGAGGCGCGGCGGCTGGACCAGGCCGCGGGCGCCTTACAGCTGCGCTATGCCAAGAGCGGCAAGCTGATCAGCAAGGGCAAGCAGATCGCCGTCGTCGACGGCCCGATCGCGCTGTTCGAATCGGTGGTGGAGCAGGGCCGCAAGGGCCTGACCATCCAACGCTATAAAGGGCTGGGCGAAATGAACGCCGACCAGCTGTGGGACACCACGCTGGACCCCGACGTCCGTTCCCTCCTCCAGGTCAAGGTCGCCCACGCCGACGAGGCGGAGGAAATCTTCTCCACCTTGATGGGCGAGGTCGTGGAGCCCCGCAAGGACTTCATCCAGACCAATGCGCTGTCGGTGAGCAACCTGGACGTCTGACGGCACCGCCACGGCCGCACGAAACCAATCCCGCCGCGTGGTGTTCCCGCTTAAGAGAAATCCGGCGGGAAGGTGCGAAATGGTGAGATTGTCGGTGGCCCTGGCGGCCAGCGCTCTACTTGCGGCCTGCGCCCCGGCCTATGGGCCTGGGCCGGGTCCCTATTATGGCGGGGCCTATGTGGTGGGCGAGCCGATCGCCTATGACGGGTTCTATGACGATTACTACGGGCCGTTCTACGACGGCTATTGGGCGCGGGACGGATTCTTCTACTATCAGCGCGGCGAGCATGGCCGCTTCTTTCGCGACGACGGGCGCCACTTCCGGCACGACGGACATGACGGGTTCCATCCCGTCCACGGCGGCAACTTCCGAGGCGGAGGTGGCCATCCCGGCGGCGGCCAGCATCACTGACCGAGGTCTGCCAGGCGCGACCGGAACCGGAGGCGCTTTAAGCGGGACGCCCGCGTTTGCATCGTCAAAGCTCAACCGGGCGGCCGATATGCGGCGCGTCTACCCGGGCGGTCCGTAAAGCGCGCGGATGCCGGCGATGTCGTCGGAGGTGGGTTTGTAGGCGTTGCTGATGAAAGGCTGCATGATCGCCGGGATATTGGCGTTGTTTTCATGCCCCAGCCCCAGCGCGTGCCCCATTTCGTGAAGCGCGACCCGGCGGAAATCGGGGCTCTGCCGCAGCGCCCCATCGTAGATGCTGAAATTCACATGCGCGTTGAACACGGTTCCGGCATGGATGAACCGGTTCGCCCCGTCGTAGCTGTACATGGTGATGCCGAGCACGCCGGAGCCGAAGGCCTGGCCGCAGGCGGTGGCACGCAGCGCGGCGCCGTTGGGCCCGCTCGACGCGCAGGGATTGGCCACTTTCTGGACGCCGACCCATTTGAACGCCGATTGCTGGTTCCAGTCGATCAGGGCCTGGCGAAGCGCGGTCGAGAAGGCCCAGCTCGGCTGGCCGGAAACAGCGTAATAGAAATTTGTCTTCTTGTTGGCCCAGATCGGACCTTCCAGCGAATAGGCCCGGGCCGGCTGGATCGAAGCGGCGGCCAGCAGCAGCGTGACTGCCGCGGCCCGCCCCACGATACGTGCCTTAGCGGTCATGGAAGGCCCTCAGCTCTTTGACGAACGTATCGCGCGACATGGCGCCGGACAGCTCCTGCCGGTCGTCGGAGATCACGCCGGCGGCGGTCGCGCCCGCGGGCGGCAGGATTTCAGGCGCCGCCGTCCTGCCAGCCTCGGGCGCGAGGCCGGTGACCCGGCGGTGGTCGGCGGTGGTGATCCGCAGCGTTCCGGCACTGTCCTTGGCGACCAGGAAATGCCCCTGGTCCCAGCCGATCAGCGGATTGAGCATCGGCTGGCCGGTCGATTCGACCAGATAGATGCCGTGCTCGCCGATCGCGGGCATGTTCAGATCCGACACGGCAAAGCCCTTGCCGCCGATCGTACCGCCGAAGAAGCAAAGCCGCACGACGTTCCCCGGATGACTGCCGGCGATCGCCTGGATCACCTTGAAGCTGAAACAGGTGCGCGCGCCCTGCCCCTCCGGCAGAGCCTCGACCGCGCGGCTGACCGGCTGGCCCTCGAAGATGAATTGGGACTTCCTGACGAGATCGGACAGAGACTGGCGCTGCAGCATCGTGGCGCCGGCCGGCAGCGCGCCGGCGCCGGCAAGGGCAAGCGAAAGGCCCAATCCAAGGCGGCGCATTTTCCCGCCGCGAAAGCCTGGCAGAATGGTAGACATCATCCTTGCCCAACCCCCGACGGCTGAAATAGTGCCCTGGATCGCCTTCTCAAGGCCACGCGCGATGTCTAGTCTCACGGAAAAATCACGGGGAGATGGATGTCGATTCGGCCCACTAAAGCAGTCCTCGCGGTCGCCGCGATCCTGGCCGCCGGCCCTCTGGCCGGCTGCGCGCATCATGGCGGCGGGTCTGAGAAAATCCCGTTCACCGAGGCCAGCGCGACCGCCGGGGAGGTGACGCACAATGCCGACGGAACGCTGGGGAACGGCTATAAGGTGACCTGGAGCGCGCCCGACGCGGGGGTGGTCCGCGTCTATGCCGGTACCGACGCGCTCAATGTCGGCAAGACCATGCCGGTCGGCAACGGCGGGGAGATGGGCAAGGTCGATCTCGGCGTGCCGCCCACGAACCTGTCCGGCAAGACGCTGCGCTGGTATTTCGAGCTGGTCCCCGACCGCGGCGCGCCGGTCGTGGTGGCGGAGCGCAGCCTGCGCCTCGCCTCGGCGCCCAATTTCCGTGACGCCGGCGGCTATCGCACCGTGGACGGCAAATGGGTGCGGATGGGCCTGCTCTATCGCTCCGACCAGCTCGACCGGCTCACGCCGGAAGACCTGGATACGCTCCATGCCGACGGCATCCATCTGGTGTGCGACTTGCGCACCGATACCGAGCGCAAGCAGGGCATGGACAGACTGCCGGCCGGCGCCCAGGCGATGATCGCCGACGTGGCCGGCGGCGACGGCGCAACCAACGGCATCGTCAAGCTGCTGTCGGGGCACGGCAACCCGCAGCAGATGCTGGGCAACGGCAAGGCCCCGCAGGTCATGATCGACGCCAATCGGCAGTTCGTGGAATCGCCGACCGCCAAGGCTGCCTATAAGGCGCTGTTCGAGCGGCTGGCCGATCCGAAGAACCTGCCCGCCACCTTCCACTGCACGGCCGGCAAGGACCGCACCGGCTGGGCCCAGGCCGTATTCCTGAGCATCATGGGCGTCCCGCGCGGCACGATCATGCAAGACTATTTGCTGAGCAACCGCTACCTGAAGGCCAAGAACGACAAGATGCTGGCAATGCTGAAGGGCAGGATCGACCCGGCCCTGATCCAGCCGCTGTTAGATGTCCGGCCGGAATATCTCCAGGCCGGGTTCGATGCGGCGGACAAGGAATACGGTTCGATGGACCTCTATATCCGCGACGGGCTGGGCCTGTCCGACGCCACCATCCAGGCGCTGCGCGCCGAATTCCTGGCAGGCTGACGCGCATGATCGTCCCAAGGACCACGCAGAGCGCCGAGGACGTCGCCAAGCATTACGACAATCTGGACCGCTTCTATCGCGAGATCTGGGGCGAGCATGTGCATCACGGCCTGTGGCGCACCGGCAGCGAGACGCCGCTTCAGGCCTGCGAGGCTCTGAGCCACGCGGTGGCGGAGAAGCTTGAACTCAAACCCGGCGATACGGTCTGCGATGTCGGCTGCGGCTATGGCGGCACGTCGCGCATCCTGGCCGACTCAGGCGCGGAGGTGACGGGCCTGACCCTCTCCGCCGCCCAACTCGCCTATGCCGAGCGCGCCCATCCGCGCGCCAACCCCAGGCTGATGCGGCAGGACTGGCTGGAGAACGACTTCCCTGACGCCAGTTTCGACGGGGTGCTGTCGATCGAAAGCTCCGAGCATATGGTCGACAAGCCGCGCTTCTTCGCCGAGGTGGCGCGAACGCTGAAGCCCGGCGGCCGCTTCGCCAACTGCGTCTGGCTGTCGTCGGAAAATCCGAGCCCCGCCGCGATCAACCACTTGCTGGAACCGATCTGCCGCGAGGGCCGGCTGCCGAGCATGGGATCGGAAAGCGAATACCGCGCGATGATGCGCAAGGCCGGGCTGCAGGTGACCGGCTTCGAGGACCTGACCGCGAAGGTCTGGCGCACCTGGTTTCTGTGTCTGACCCGCGCCGCCAAGGGCATTGTCACCGACCACAGCTATCGCGAATTTCTGCTCGACCCGCGCAACTCCGACCGCAGCTTCGCGATCACGCTGATCCGAATTCTCTGGGCCTATCGCAGCGGCGCGATGCGCTATGGTCTGTTCACGGCACGGAAGGCTTAGCCGGAAGGCCGTTCTGGGGCTTAATATATTGTTATATATTGAATTAACCCGCATATTAAGAAAATAGGAGTTTGCGGGTTAAGAACGATGCCCGGCGCGGTTATTCCATTTTCCGATGAACAGCTTCGGCTGCTGGTCAATCTGGAGCAGCAATACGAAGTTTGGATCGACGCGGAGCGGACGTTTGCGGGTCTGCCTTATGGTCTCAAGTGGCGAACCATCAGCGGTAAAGACTACCTCTATGAACTGATCGATAGAAGCGGCAATGGGAAAAGTCTCGGCCCTCGGTCAACGGAAAACGAGGCGATATTCGAGACATACCGGCAGCGGAAGGAAACGCAGACCGAGCGCCGCGATCAAAGCGCCGCCCGACTGGCCGAGACGTGTCGCATATACCGAGCGCTGCGCCTGCCCCTGCTTTCTTCCGAAGCGGGAACGATCCTGCGAGAGGCCGACCGTCGATCTCTGCTCGGTTCCCACCTGCTCGTCATCGGTACAAACGCTATGCCGGCCTACATGATCGAAGCAGGAGGCCGTATCGTCGATGCGCCCGACGAGACACAGGATTTCGACTTGGCCTGGACGGCCGGCGAAAGCGGCCACGGCGCCAATCCTGTTTGGTCGATGCTGAAAGCGGTCGACAAAACCTACACCGTCAACAGCGAACGAACCTTCCAAGCTCGCAACGCCTCCGCCTACGAGGTCGAGCTTCTCGTTGCGCCGTCGAGGGTCGCCGGGCTGAGCCGCCGGGACCAACCCAAGCCAATGCCGCTCGAAGAGCAGGAATGGCTATTGCGAGGCCGTGCGATCAGCCGCGTCGTTGTCGCACGTGACGGTTCGCCAGCCCGAATAGTGGCTCCGGATCCGCGCTGGTTTGCGCTTCACAAGCTTTGGCTGTCGGCCCAGGGCAAGCGCAATCCGCTAAAGCGCCCAAAAGACTCCCGTCAAGGCACCGCCCTGCTGCATGCTGTTCGAGATTCTATGCCGCAATTTCCCCTGGGCCCGAGCTTTGAGGCAGACATGCCGGAAGCCTTAGTGCCTTACTACAAGGAGTGGGAAAGCACGGAAGGTTCTCCGCCTGCAGAAAGACGGTGGTAAGCGACCGAGGTTAAAAAAATTCCGGCCCTTGTCGAAATGGGATCGGGCCGAACGTCACTCAGCCGCGAGGGCATGCCGCCCCCGCATCAACGGATGAAGGAGACGCCTGATGAAGTACATGCTGCTGATCTATTCCCGGGAAGCGCAGTGGCCGGCCATGACGCCGGAA
Organism: uncultured Rhodospirillales bacterium; assembly: GCA_964574305.1. Lineage (GTDB taxonomy): Bacteria > Pseudomonadota > Alphaproteobacteria > BOG-932 > Roseiterribacteraceae > BOG-932. The sequence goes on from CAZNNJ010000167.1 coordinate 7,707, forward strand.
CAGCAGAAGGAAGGCTTGGCCGCCTATACGGCCTTTACCGAGGCGCTCAATGCCGCCGGCGTGCGCGTGGCCTCGGACCGGCTGCGGCCGACCACGACGGCAACCAGCGTGCGGATCGTGAACGGTGAGACCAAGGTGCTGGACGGCCCCTATGCCGAGAGCAAGGAACAGCTGGGCGGCTTCTACATGATCGACGTACCCGATCTGGACACGGCGCTGTCCTGGGCGGCGCGCTGCCCAGGCGCCAGCCATGGCACAATGGAGGTGCGTCCCATTTGGGAGATGTACTAAAGGTGCCGGAGGATGGCGGCCGGCTGGCGCGCGAAACCGCGGAGACGGTGGCGCGCCGCAGCTATGGCAAGCTGGTCGCCTTCCTGGCGGCGCGGATTCGCGATGTCGCGGGGGCGGAGGACGCATTGTCCGACGCTTTCGCGGCCGCGCTTTCCGATTGGCCGCGGAACGGCATTCCGGCGCGGCCCGAGGCCTGGCTGCTGACCGTCGCCCGCCGCAAGATGCTGGACGGGGTGCGCCGCCGCCGCACCGCTACGGAGGCGCAGGGCCATCTATTGCTGATGACCGAGCTTGCCGACACGGACGAAGCGCCGGTGCCGGATGAGCGGCTGGGCCTGATGTTCGCCTGCGCCCACCCCTCGATCGATCCGGCGATCCGCGCGCCGCTGATCCTGCAGACCATTCTGGGCTTCGATGCCGCCACCATAGCCTCGGCCTTTCTGGTCGCGCCGGCGACGATGAGCCAGCGGCTGGTCAGGGCCAAGACCAAGATCAGGGAGGCCGGCGTCCCCTTCCACCTGCCGGAGGCGGATGAGCTCGCCGGCCGGCTGGACGCCGTGCTGGGCGCGATCTACGCAACCTTTTCCGAAGGCTGGTCCGACCCGGAGGGCACGGAGACCCGTCGCCGTAACATGGCGGAGGACGGCATCTGGCTGGGCCAGCTCGTCGCCTCGCTGATGCCGGAGGAGCCGGAGGCGCTGGGCCTGCTGGCGCTGATGCTGCATGCCGGAGCAAGGCGCGGCCCCCGCCGCGCACCTTCCGGCGAGTACGTGCCGCTGGCCCAGCCACGCCCCGCCCTTTGGGACCGCGGGGCGATCGGTGCCGCCGAGGCGACGCTGTTCCAGGCCGGGAAGATGGGCAAGATCGGACGCTACCAGCTCGAGGCGGCGGTCCAGTCCGCCCATGTCGCCCGCCGCCAGACCGGCCGTACGGACTGGGCGGCGATAGAGCGGCTGTACGGCGCCCTGTTCGCCATCACCGCCTCCCCGGTCGTCGCCATCAACCGCGCCATCGCGATTGCGGAAGCGCGGGGGGCTGCCGAGGGGTTGGCGGTTCTGGATGATTTGTCGGCTGACGCGCGGCTGGCGGAATATCAGCCCTATTGGGCCGCACGTGCAGGCCTGCTGGCCCGTGCAGGTTTGCGGGACGAGGCCGCCCAGGCCTATTGCCGGGGCATTTGGCTGGTGGGCGAACCGGGGGGTGGGGGCGACGGTTTAGCGAAGGGAGGAGTCCTGTCAAGTAACTTTCGGCGAGCTGCAGGGTGAAGACCGGGCATGAGAC
>CAZNNJ010000168.1:0-9261 GCA_964574305.1 uncultured Rhodospirillales bacterium
CGGCCTCCAGCTTCTCCACCACGGTCGCCGAGTGTTCCGCCACATAGGCGAAGTCCGGGCAGGCCGCCGTGGTCGGTATGCCAGCAACGTCGATGTTATCCTTCACCGCGAAGGGAATACCGTAGAGCGGCATGGTTTCGGCGGCTTCCTTGCGCCGTGTCAGCTCGGCCAGCCGGGCGGCGATGCGGTCTTGCGGCATCAGGCTGATCCAGACCGGACGCTCACCCGTTTTGGCGATCCGGGCGAAAACATCATCGAGAACCTGCGCAGGCGTCAGCCTGCCACTGGCGTATGCGGCGATCAGGCTGGCGATGTCGAGGGGCTGTGTCATCGCTGCTCCTAGTCCGGCCGGAAGATCGCAAGGGTCTGGCCGGTGGAGACGCCTCTGCCTTCGGCGCAGCGCAGCTCGACCACCGTCCCGTCGGCGGGCGCGCTCACCTGCATTTCCATCTTCATCGATTCGACGACGATCACCGGCTCCCCGGCCTTCACCGCATGGCCGGCCTCGGCAAGAACGCGCCAGATGCTGCCGGAAACGGGGCTCGGGATCGCCTCGCAGCCGGGCGGCGGCGCGTCCTGGTCCTCTTCCAACTGCTGCTCCGGCAGGTCGGCGCCATAGCTGATCTGGCCGCTCGCCTCCCACCGCGCGCGCTCAGCCTCGAAGGCCGATTGCTGGCGGGCCTTGGCGGTCACGATGCCGTCGGCATTGTCGGCCAGGAATTGCCGGTAGTCCTTCAGGCTGAAGCTGGCCTCGGTGATATCCAACTTCGCGCGGCCGTGCAGGAAATCGTCGCGGAACTTGAGCAGCGCCTCGCCGCTGACCGGATAGAAGCGGATCTGGTCGAAGAAGCGCAGCAGCCAGGGGCTGCCGGGCCGGAAATCCGCCGTCTGGTGATAGGTGTTCCACATCTGGCAGGTGCGGCCGACGAACTGGTACCCGCCAGGCCCTTCCATGCCGTAGACGCACAAATAGGCGCCGCCGATGCCGACCGCGTTCTCCGGCGTCCAGGTGCGGGCCGGGTTGTATTTCGTCGTCACCAGCCGCTGGCGCGGATCGATGGGCGTGGCCACCGGGGCACCCAGATAGACGTCGCCCAGCCCAAGCACGAGGTAAGAGGCGTCGAACACGATCCGCTTCACGTCCTCGACCCCGTCCAGCCCGTTGATCCTGCGGATGAACTCGATATTGCTGGGGCACCAGGGTGCGTCGGCTCGCACCGACTGCATGTATTTCTGGATCGCGAGCTGGGTCGCCGCATCATCCCACGACAGCGGCAGGTGGACGATCCGGGTCGGCACGACCATATCCGCCACCGGCGGCAAGGCTGTCTCGGCGGCCTTGAGCCGGGTCAGCAGTGTTTCCAGGGCCAGGACGCGGCTGTCGTAATGGATCTGCAGCGAGCGTATGCCCGGCGTCAGGTCGACGATGCCCGGCAGCGACTGCGCCTCGACCCAGCCCATCAGCGCATGGACACGGAAACGCAATTCGAGGTCCAGCACCAGCGGCCCGTACTCGACCAGCAGGTACTTGTCGCCGGCGCGGCGATAGACGACGGAGGGCCGCTCGCCTTCAGGCGGCAGCTCAGCCAGGATCGGCGCGTCGCGGCCGGTGCCCTGGGGCAGGTCGAGCTCGGCCGGCTCGGCCAAGGTGGCGATCAGCTTCTCCTGCCGCTGCTCCATCACAGCCGCGTCCTTGGGCGTCAGCCGGCGGAAGCGGACCCGGTCGTTGGGGCGAAGCTGGCCGGTCTTCCACAGCTCGGCCTGCACGATCGTGACTGGGCAGACGAAACCGCCCAGCGACGGCCCGTCCGGCCCCAGTATCACCGGCATGTCGCCGGTGAAATCGACGGCGCCGATGGCATAGGCGTTGTCGTGGATATTGGATGGGTGCAGCCCAGCCTCGCCGCCATCGGTCCGCGCCCATTTGGGCTTCGGCCCGATCAGCCGCACACCGGTACGGTTGGAGTTGTAATGGACCTCCCAGGTGGCGGCGAAAAAGGTCTCGATATCCTCTTCAGTGAAGAAATCGGGGGCGCCATGCGGGCCGTAGAGCACGCCCAGTTCCCAGTCGTGGGTGATGGTTGGCGCGAGGCTGCATACTGACCTCGCCCCCGCGGGGAGAGGTCGGCGCGCAGCGCCGGGTGAGGGGGTGTCGCCGTTAGGCCGAAATCCCCCTGAAAGGCTCGCTGCGCTCGCCGCCCCCTCACCCGGATCGCCTTGCGATCCGACCTCTCCCCGCTGGGGCGAGGTTAAATGCAAAACATCGCCGGCGATCAGCGTCCGGCCGCCATGGCCGCCGAACCTGCCGAGGGTGAAGGTTGCGCGGCTGCCGAGATACTGGGGCACATCGAACCCGCCGCGCACAGCCAGATAGGCTCGGCAGCCCGCATCCTTGACCGCGCCGATGCGCAAGGTCGCGCCGGCCGGAACCTCCAGTGGCACGCCATAGGCGACCGGCGCCCCGTCCAGCTCAGCCGCCATCTCGGCGCCGGTCAGGCAGATCAGCGATGCGGTATTGAACTTGAGGGTCGGGCCGGACAGGGTCAACTCCAGCGCCGCCGTGCCGGGCGCATTGCCGACCGCGACATTGGCGAGGCGAAAGGCGACATGGTCCATCGGGCCGGATGGCGGCACGCCGACATGCCAGTAGCCGACGCGGCCGGGATAATCCTGGATCGTCGTCTGCGTGCCGGGCACCAGCACCTCGACGGTGCGCGGCGCATAGGCGAACCCCTCCAGCGCCCGCGTCGTCATGCTGCCCGAGGTGAACAGCGGATCGACGACCAGTTGGCGAAGATAGTCGAGATTGGTCTCGATCCCGGCGATCGATGTGTCCGCCAGCGCGGTACCGAGCTTCGCCAGCGCGTCCTGCCGATCAGCGCCTTTGACGATGATCTTGGCGACCAGCGGATCGTAGAACGGCGAAATCTCCGACCCGTCGGCCACCCAGGTCTCGACCCGCGCGTCGGCGGGGAAGCGGGCCTGGGTCAGGGGGCCCGAGGACGGGCGGAAATCGCGCGCCGGGTCCTCGGCATAAAGGCGCACCTGGATCGACGCGCCGACAGGAGCAGGTGCTGCCTGCACCATGGGCTCGCCGGCGGCCTGGCGGATCATCCATTCGACCAGGTCGATGCCGGTCACCTCCTCGGTCACGCCATGCTCGACCTGGAGGCGGGTGTTCACCTCGAGGAAATAGAATTCGTCGCTGTCGGTATCGTAGATGAACTCGACCGTCCCAGCGCTGGCATAACCCACCGCCTCGCCCAGCCGCACGGCGGTCGCATGCAGGGCGGCGCGGACCTCGGGCGTGAGGCCGGGGGCGGGCGTTTCCTCGACGATCTTCTGGTTGCGCCGCTGGGTCGAGCAGTCGCGCTCACCCAGCGCCACGACCCGACCCATGCCGTCGCCGAAAATCTGGACCTCGATATGCCGGCCGCGCTCGACATATTTCTCCAGGAAGATGCCGGCCTGGTCGAAATTGCCGCGTGCCAGCCGGGCGACGCGGCCGAACAGCTCCTCCATCTGCTCAGGCCCGCGGCAAAGCTGCAGCCCGATGCCGCCGCCCCCGGCGGTGCTCTTGATCATCACCGGATAGCCGATGCGCTCCGCCTCCCGCCGCGCATGATCGGCATCGTCGAGCAGGCCGCTACCCGGCGCCAGCGGCACACCGGCGCACTCGGCCAGCTCCCGGGCCGAATGCTTGAGGCCGAAAGCCCGCATCTGCTCAGGCGTCGGCCCTATGAAGGCGATGCCGGCGGCGGCGCAGGCCTCGGCGAAGGACGGGTTCTCAGACAGGAAGCCATAGCCGGGATGGATCGCCTGCGCCCCGGTCGTCTTCGCGGCGTCGAGTATCTTGTCGGCGCGCAGATAGCTTTCGGTCGGGGCCGGCGGGCCGATGCACACCGCCTCGCCCGCCAGCGCGACATGGAGGGAATTGGCGTCAGCCTCCGAGTACACGGCGACCGACGCAATCCCCATCCGGTCGAGCGTGCGGATGACGCGGCAGGCGATCTCGCCGCGATTGGCGATCAGGACCTTGGTGAACATTTGGCTCAAGCCGGGTCCCAGACCATTACCTCGATCGGCGTCGGGTTATAGGCGTTGCACGGGTTGTTGAGCTGCGGGCAGTTGGAGATCAGGACGATCACGTCCATCTCGGCCCGCATCTCGACATATTTCCCGGGCCCGCTGACCCCGTCGGCGAAGGTGAGCCCACCCTCCGGCGTCACCGGCACGTTCATGAAGAAGTTGATGTTGTGGGTGATGTCGCGCTTGGTCAACTTGAAATCGTCCCGCTCGGCGACGGCCAGCAGCCAGCTGTCGCGGCAGGCATACATCGTCCGCTTCTCCAGCGCATAGCGCACGGTGTTGGATTCCGTCGCGCAGGCGCCGCCGATCGTGTCGTGCTGGCCCACGAGATCGGCCACGATCTCCAGCATCACATTGCCCTCGGTCGACATCAGCCTGGTGCCGAGACCGAGATAGACATTGCCGTTCGCGCGGATCGTATCGACCGCGCTATAGCGCTCGGCTGGATCGGCCGCCGAGAAGAACAGCGTGTCCGCGGCCTGGTTGCCGTCCAGATCGACGATACGGAAGAACTGGCCTTTCTCGACGGTATAAATCCAGTAATCGCCGGCCGGTATGACATGGCGGTAGATCGCGGCGTCGGGCTTCAGCGTGCTTTCCTTCAGCATGAGTGCCCCTCGCCGCACAGGTGGTAGATTTCGTTGTTCCGGAAGCCGCGCCCGTTCTCCGGCCGGGAATTCAGGCAGTAATCGTCGGGCGCGACCGGATCGGCCTTGTGGAACTGGATGCCGACGGGGCTGCGCGGATAGTCCGCCGCCATGTTCAAAGGATGCGGGCAGGTGTGCAGCAGGACCAGCGTGTCCATCTCGAAGCGGAGATCGACCGAGGAGCCGGCGGGCGAGTTCGACGGGCCGTAGGACAGATTGCCGTCCGCCGCCGGGACCACCTTGGAGAACCAGTTCACATTGGCCGCAAGGTCGCGCCGGCCGAGGCCGTATTTGCCGCCCTCGACCATGAAGGCGTCATGGCCGTTCTGGGTCCAGTCGTTCTTGAAATCCTGGTAGGATTTGAGGCCCCAGCGCTCAGCCACCATCGCCTTATTGATGTTGCCGCAGACGCTGTCGTGCCAGCCCACCGTATCGGCGACGATCGAGCAGAAGATCCGGCCCATGTCGGAATAGAGGCAGTGGCCGCGCGTCAGCCGGAATGTGTGCTGGCATTTCAGCGTGTCGGGCGCGTTGTACCGTTCCAGCGTGTTCGCCGGGTTGTAGAACAACATCCCCACATTGGCTCCGCCCCCGATGTCGATGAGGCGGACCAGCATGCCGCGGCGGGCGGTGAAGGACCAGTGCTTGCCGCCGGCGATGACGGTCTCATAGAGGGGCGCCAAATCAGCCATGGGACGGCCTCGGCACCTCAGCGGGGAACAATCGAATCGCCATGACGCGCGGCCTCCTTGCAAGCTGCAACCGTTGCATTTTCGAAGGAGGTTCGGACTTTCGGGACCTGTCGCCGCCAAAGCGGAAGACCGTCCCGAAAAGGCTTACGCCTCCTTCGACATTCGATCTCCCGGGCTTTTGTCCCGCCGTGTGTCCGCCACGGAAATGGCGGATGGCATCTCTCGGACCAGCCGTCCTTGCGGACCGGAACCCTAGACGCCCCATCAAGCTGTAACCGCAAATCGCGGCAATTTCCAGATGGGCTTACCTGCGCAACCTGCCGCAGGCCGTCGGCATCATGAATACCGAATTGCGCAACGACGATTGCCGATGCACGAAACCATGGTTTGCGCGACGGATTGATCGCCGGGCTTCAGCCGCATAGTTTGCTCGCCATCGCGCCGGGCTGAACCACGGTCCGCGCCGAGGCTTTTGGACCCCTGCCGCTGCCGATGAAAATCCTGTTCACGTTCGAAAATCCGCTGCCGAGCGCCGAGGCCGATGCGGAGGTTTTCGTGACGACTGCCCGCTATCTGGCCGGGCTGGCGGCCGAGACCTGGCTGCATGTGCCGATGCGTGAGGTGGGCGACGAGGCCGCCTGCCGGGCGCTGGCCGGGATGCCGGCGGTGCGGGCCCGGGCGCCGATCGGGCCGGCTATCCTGCGCCATTTCTGCTGCGGGCTGACCATGCCGTTCCGCAAGGAATTCCGCGCCGCCGATCTCGTCTATACGCGCAATCTGTGGATGGCCTGGCTGTCGCTGCTGTTCGGGCAGCGGGTGGTGTTCGACCATTACCGGCCCTGGCCGGACCAGATTCCGCCGCTCCAGCTGTGGCTGCACCGCCTGTTCTGCAACAAGCGGCTGCTGGTCAATATCTGCCATTCCGAATACACCCGCGGCAAATACCTGAATATCGGCGTGCCGGCCGACAAGCTGGTCTGCATCCATAACGGCTATGAGCCGCAAAGGCTGGAGGAGCAGCTTTCAGCCGACGCGGCGAAGCGCAAGCTCGGCCTCGATCCTGGACGCAAGACCGTTGTCTATACCGGGCGGGTCAACCACAAGAAGGGGCTGGACTTGGTGATCCAGGCGGCGCGCCAACTGCCGGAGGTCCAGTTCGTGCTGGTCGGCTCCTATGGCGAGGGGCCGATCGAGACCCTGGCCAAGGGCGTGCCGAATGTCACCATCGTGCCGTTCCAGCCGGCGGACAAGCTGTCGGACTATATCTTCGCCGCCGACCTGCTGCTGATCCCGCCGTCGTGGGCGCCGCTGGCCAAATACGGCTCGACCGTGCTGCCGCTGAAGCTGTTCTTCTATCTGGCCGCTGGCCGCCCGATCCTCGCCGGGGAAACGCCCGACGTCATGGAGGTGCTGCGGCATCGTGACAATGCGATCCTGTGCAAGCCCGACGACGTCGCCGCGCTGGTCGAGGGGATCAGGACCGTGCTCGGCGACGAGGCGCTGGCGGCCCGCATCGCCGCCAAGGCCCGGGAAGACAGCCGGGAGCTGACCTGGAGCGCGCGGGTGCGCAAAATCCATGACCTGATCGCGGACCGCCTGCGCTCCGCCACGACCGAGCGCGGCATCTGGAGCTCCATACAGGCGAAGACATGGCGAAAGCAGTCGCGGCGCTGGCTGGTCCATCTGGTGCGCGAGCGGTCGTTCATCCTGCCGCCGGCAGGGCTGGCCCCGCCCAAGTGACGGCCCCGTTCAAGTGATGGATGGGCACCGCGAGCATCTGAGGCGCGGCTTCAACTGGCTGGGCGGCGCCACGGTCGCGGCCAAGGTGATCGATTTTTCGACCATCCTGGTCGTCCTGCTGTTCCTGACCAAGGCGCAGGTCGGCACCGCCTCGATCGTCATCTCCATCGCCATGGTGGTCGAGGCGTTCGACGGGCTGGGCACCGCCGAGGCGCTGATCCAGGCCAAGTCCGTGTCGCGATTGCAGCTCGACACGCTGTTCTGGTTCGTCACCGGCGCGGCGGCGGTCGTCGGCGCCCTGACCCTCATCGCCGCGCCCTGGATCGCGACGCTTTATGGCGAACCCGGCATGGCCGCCTATTTCATCGCCGCGGCGGTCAAGCAACCGCTCGTCGGCGCTGCGCTGATCCCGCTCGCGATCATGAACCGCGACCTGCAATATGAGCGGATCGCGATGGTGGGTGTCGGCGCGACATTGGCCGCGGCACTGACCCGCTTGGCGCTGGCCGTCGCCGGCGCCGGCGCCTGGTCGCTGGTGGTGGGCCACGCGGCAAGCGGCCTCTACACGCTGATCGGCACGGCCATCGCCCGCCCGTTCTGGCCGGCCTTCCGCTTCAGGATGGCGGAGATCGTGCCGCTTGTACGGTTCGGACTGCGCGCGGCGACCGCCAATATCTTCGAGCAGACCTTCAAGAATATCGATTTCCTGCTGGTCGGCTGGTTCTACGGCGCCACGCCGCTCGCCATCTACCGCGTCGCCTTCGACGTCGCGATGGAGCCGGCCATCGCCGTCGGCACGCTGGTCAACCGGACGGCACTCCCGGTCTTTGCGCGGGTCGCGGCCCTCAAGGATCAGCTGGCGCAGGCGCTCAGCTGGTCGGTCGAGCGGCTGACCGCGCTGGTGGCGCCGCTCGCCGCCGGCCTGTTCCTCGCAGCTGGGCCGCTGACCGCGCTGCTGCATGACGAGCAAGGCAACTCCTATGCCGCCGCGGAGCTGCCGCTGAAGCTGCTGGCGGCGGCGGCATTCCTGCGCGTGATCTTGCAGCTGCTGACCCCGCTGATGATGGCTTCGGGCCGCCCGGGGAGCGCGGCCGGGCTGTCAGCGACGGCCCTGCTGCTGCTGACGGCGGGGATTGTCGCCGCCGGCATCGTCTTCGATCCGGCGATAGGCATTGTCGCCGTCTCGGCAGTCTGGCTTTGCGTCTATCCGCTGCTGCTGGTCTGGGGCGGCTTCTATCTGCGCCGCAACTGGGGCATCTCGGTGCGGGAGCTGGCGCCGGGGCTCGCCACGCCGCTGATCGCCGTGACCGCGATGGTGTCGAGCGTGACGCTGCTCAACCGCCTGACCGGAGATATACCTCCGGCAATCGGCTTGGCGATCGCGATCTCAGCGACGGCGCTGGCCTATGCCGGCCTGTTCCTTAGGCTCCGTCGGCGGCCCGCCGCCGCCTGAGGCGGTTATTCCGCCGCGACGGCCGTGACGGTGGGGTCCGGTTTGGTCTGCTGCCCGCGGTAGCGGTCGAACATGCTCATCTGATGCACGCAGGAGAGGGTGCAGGTCGGCGCGCAGGTCTTCTCCGTGTGGAACTCGCGAACAATGTCCTCGTGCGTGTAGTCCAGCAGCGGAATGCCGGGATAACCGCGCTGCTGCGAGCACCAATGGACCTTGCCATCCTCGGTCACATAGAGGTAGCGGGCACCGGCCCTGCACTTCCAGTCGTTGGGCTGCCCATGCATCAAATTGCCCTGGAACAGGCGGTAATTGAGGCCATGCACCATCGACGGCGAAATCTGCGTCACCCGGCGATAGGCCTCCATCTGCTTGGGGCTGAGCGGCTTCAGCATGCCGGTATGATCGTGCAGCACGCCGACAGAATGCTGGAAGCCATGGCCGGCGGCGGTCTCAGCCACCTCGATCACGTCCTTCGTCCGCTCGTCGCTGATGCCCAGCACGGAATTGACGTTGACCTTGAAGCGGGCATGCTCCGCCAGCAGCGCCAGCTTGCCCTTCACCGAATGCAGGCTTTTCATCGACACCTCGTCGGGTTCGAGATTGTCGATGCTGATCTGCATGCCCTGGAGGCCGGCGGCGT
>CAZNNJ010000169.1:0-9233 GCA_964574305.1 uncultured Rhodospirillales bacterium
CCGCACGTAACCTTCATAGCTATTTGTCGGCCGGTGCGGCTGGATCGAGATCAGGCCGCCGACCGAGTTCTTGCCGAACAGCGTGCCCTGCGGGCCCTTGACGATTTCCACGTCCTCCAGGTCGTAGAAATTGCCTTCCGACAGGCCATGCTGCAGGCCGGTGCCACCCTGGTAGTCGGCATTGCCGAGCGGGACGTCCGCGAAATAAATCTCGGTGCCGGGCAGGCCGCGCAGGCGGACCTGGCCGGAATAGAGCGCGTTCGAGTCCGACTGGCTGAGGCTGACCGCGAGCGACGGCACATGCTGGGCCAGGTCATGGACTTCCTTGATCTGCGCATTTTCGAGCGACGCCTGGCTGAAGGCGGTGACCGCCAGTGGAACCGTCTGCACGCGTTCCTCGCGGCGCCGCGCCGTGACGACGATTTCCTCGAGCCCGCTGGCGCCCGAGGTGGCTGACGGCTGCGCCTGGGCCAGTGTGGTCCGTGTCGGCGCCATCAGCGCCACGGCGGCCGCGGTCGCGCACAAAGCCAACGTCAAGCGTGCTGACATGATCTTCCTCCCTATTCCTGCCCGCATCGGGGCCATTGCATTCGTTTTTAGACGTTAAGTCCGACCCGATTTGCTCAGGTCTTGGGCTGCTTTTTAAGCAATTTGACTGAGCTTCACGCCAAATTGCCGCATACGTCAAGGTTTTAATGTAGGTAGGCTATTACGATTGGCACAAAAAAGGCGGCGCCCCTTTCGAGACGCCGCCATAATGTTGAATTCCTGATCAGTTACGAGGCCGGGCCGCCGTCATAGACGATCTGGACGCGCCGATTCTGCGGCTCCTTCACCCCGTCCGCGGTCGGAACCAGTAGGTCCCGCTTACCTTTAGCGACAATCTGGATCAAAGAGGATGATATGCCATCCTTCTCCAGCCGGGCGGCGACCGACTCGGCGCGACGGCGGCTCAGCCGTATGTTGTACGCGTCGGAACCAACCGTGTCGGTATGCCCGGTGACGGTCAATTGGGTCACTTTCGTCCCCTCGGCGTTCTTCGCCGCCTCATCCACGATCGCCCCTGCCTGAGCCGTTAAGTCGGACTTATTAAAGTCGAAGAAGACGAGGTAGCTCTTCGGCACCGCGGGCGCCGGAGCGACCGCCGGCGGCGGAGTGTAGGCAGCCGGAGTCGCCTCGGGCTCGGACGGGCCGCCGAAACGGTATTTCAGCGAGAAGCCGAACATGCGCGGCTCGTTATAGACCAGCGAGGTGAAGCCCAGCTGGCTGTAGATCGGGAAGGCGCCGACCTCATGCGTGCTGTCCAGCGCGTTGGTCATGAAGAAGCCGGCATCGACCGGGTTGCCCAGGATGTTGGTCCAGTCGACCCGGATATCGAGCTGGTCGTAGGACGGCTGAATCGGCGCGATCTCACCCAGCTGCACCGACACATACTGATGCCCGTACCAGGAATAGGTCCCCGAGACCGCCACATCGCCCCACGATTCGTCGATCGGCAGGTGATAGGTGCCGGTCACCGCATATTGCAGCTTGGGGGTGTAGAGGAAGGGCGGATTTTTCGACGCCGCGCCGGCATCGGTCGGATACTGGCCGTAGTCGGTATAGAGATAGGACAGGTGCGGCGCGATCTCGAACCCTTCGAACGGGACGATGCTCGCCTCCAGCTCCGCGCCCTCAAGCTCCGCCGCCGCCGCGTTGAACAGCAGCGAGGCAACACGCGACGTGCCGTCCGGATTCTTCACCTGGATCAGGCGGGTGGTCTGGATGTTCTTGTAGTCGGTGTGGAAGACGTCGGCGTTGATCCGGCCGCGATAACCCTCGAACTCCCAATCGGCCTTCACGCCGATCTCGACGTCGGTCACGTGCTCAGGCTGGAACTTGGCGTTTTCCTTGGGCACGTTGAGGTTGAAGCCGCCGGGGCGGTAGGCGTTGCCTGAGCGGACATAGATCAGCGTCTTGCTGTCCAGCTGCTCGTCGAGGCCGACGTTCCAGCCGAAGGAGCTGAAGTCGCCGCCGGCCGAGATGTGGCAGTTGTTGTCGACGCCGGAGGTCACGCCGCAATTCGTCGGCACACCGGCCGCGGTGCGGGTGACGCCGTCGACACCGGTGGTCGCCCGCTCCTCGTCGGTGACGTGGTCCCAGGTATAGCGATAGCCGGCGGTGAATTTCAGGCCTTCGACATAGTCCGACAGGTCGTAGATGCCGTGGACGAAGGCCGCCTGGCTGCGTGCCGTCTCATGGAAATGATAGTAGCTGGTGGAGCCGACCGCGGTCGAGCCGAGCAGCGTGTCGCCCAGCGGATGGTCGAACTCAAGATAGCCGCCGGCGACCCATGAGAGCTTGTCGTCGAGCGCCTTGCCCTGAAGCTGGAGCTCCTCGGTGTACTGGACCGAATTGTCGCCCCATTCCCGCTGATTGCCGGGAACGCCGATATTCAGCACCGGCAGCTGGCCGGCGCCGAAATCGTCGGTGGTCGACAGCTGCTTGAAGATGCGCGCGGCGGCGATGTTCTTCAGGGTCAGGTCGTCGGCGATATCCCAGCGCGAGGTATTGGTGAAGCCGTAGAAATAGTCCTTGCCGATGCCCTGCACCGAATGGCCGAGCTCAGTGCGGACGCCGAGCTGCTGCTGCTGCGCGACCAGCGCGCCGACATTCGGGAACGCACCGAAATAGGCGCCGCCGCAGCCGCCGGGCACGGTACCTGCCCCCGACGCGCTGAGCGTGACCGTATAAGCGCAAGCTGGATTCGTCTGGCCGTCGGGCAGCTTTATCGGAACAGGGCTGAAGCTCGAATTCAGGCCCGTGATCGGGTATTTGAGGTTGGCATAACGCAGGATCGTCGAAGAACCGTTCGAGTCCTGGTAGTAGCCGTCATAGATGAAGTCGTCCTCGAAATCGTCCGTCGGCCGGGCGGTCACGCTGACGCGCCAGGAGTAATAGTCCCGGTTGTCGTAATCCTTGCCGGTATAGAAGTCCTTGGTATAGCCGTCGCGCTCCTGGCGCTGGCCGGCGATGCGGACCAGCAGCTTGTCCTGGACGACCGGGATATTGACGGCGCCCTCGAATTCCTTGTCGCCGTAATTGCCGAAGGTGAACTGGCCGTAGCCTTCGAAATTGTTGGTCGGCTTCTTCGGCGCGATCTGGATCAGGCCGCCGATTGAATTCTTGCCGAACAGCGTGCCCTGCGGGCCCTTCAGCACCTCCAGATTGTCGAGGTCGTAGTAGAAGCCGGCGGCCAGGCCGTGGGTGAGGCCGGTGGTCGTGTCATAGTCGGTGGTGCCCAGCGGCACCTCGGCGAAATAGATCACCGAGCCGGGCAGGCCGCGCAGCCGGGTCTGGCTGGAATAGGGGGCGTTCGAGTCGGACTGGCTGTTGCTGACCGCGAGCGACGGCACGGTGCGGCCGAGATCGCGCACTTCCTGGATATGCTTCTTGTCGAGGTCGGTCTGGCTGAAGGCGGTGATGGCGAGCGGAATCGACTGGACCCGCTCTTCCTTGCGGCGGGCGGTGACGACGATTTCCTCCATGCCGTCCCCGCCGGCATTCGCCGCCGCTTCCTGGGCGGCCTGCTGGGCAGCCGCGCCGCGCGCACCGGTCAGGCCGACAATCGCGGCCGTGGCGCACAGCGCCAGCATCAACTTCGACGACATTGAATCTCCTTCCCAAGAGCGGGCCGGCGCCCGATCGCGGGGCGGCCACAGAACGCCCGGACGGTTCTTGAACTGGGCCGCGGAGGGCGGCACCGGTCAGGGCGGTGCCTGCTTCTAAAGGAAAGGCGGGAGGGGTCAATTCATAAATGATTTATGAATCATAATTCATCCCCAGTGGTGCAAGATTGCCACAACTGAGCCCGGCTCAGAACAAATATTTCACTTATTACAATATATTACTGGACGAGGATGGCGTTGCGTAAAGTCAGTGGGTCGCCGATCATGGACAGCGGTTCGTAGCTCGAACCGGTGCCGCGGATCAAGATCGTGCCGTAATTGAAGATGCGGCCGGGGATCGACTGGACGACGTCCACCGTCTCGACCTTGCTCATATTCATCTCCATCGTGCGCCGCCGCAGGAATCCCTCCTTGAACAGGATCCGCCGGTCAGTGACGACGATCTCAGTGGTGACACGGCGGACCCAGGCGGAGAGCAGCATGAACAGCCCGACGATGAGGAGGACGGCGCCCACAACCTCCAGCACCAGCGAGATCGACCCGTCGGGACTATTGGCATCGGCCGAGCGCAGATGGAGGAAATCGATACCCGCCGCCGCGGCGAGGATCAGGAAGAACCAGCTTTTGAGGTAGATCGCCCAATGCAGCCTGCCGACGGCGCGCAGCAATTCGTCGGGCAGCATTACCTTGGTGTGATAGGCCATCGGGTCCTCCAGGCTCCTCGGATCGTGCGGCCGTCAGAGAACACGGTTTTGGCCGGCGGGGAAACAACGTTCGACGATCGCTTTCGCTCCCGCCATGCCGGCGATCGCTTCGAGGTCCGGATCGAGATAGCGCCGGATCGGCATCGTGTCGACCGGCACGTCGAGGTTCGGTTCGCGCGGGCCGGAGTAATTCACCCGGGTAAAATAAGAATCGCGGTCATGTAGGCTTAAATCCATGAAAAACACGCCGAAAATGACCTTTTCGGCGTGTTTTCCGAGTCTAGATATTGTGGCGCACGCCGAGTCGGGCGTGTAACGTTCCCGGAACGGGCACCATATATTGAGAAAATTCGCTGTAAAACCTGACGCCGCCCGACCCTGCCATGCGATTTTCACGCGCCCACAGGCCATCGGCTACCATATATTGAGAATTCGACCGAGTCGGGCACGGAACGTTCCAGAACGGCCACAAGATGTTGAAAAGCCCTGAATTCCGGCGAAAATCGGCCGTTTCGACCCCATTCCCGACCAGGATTTGAGCACCCGATGATCCCCTTCTCCGTGCTGGACACGACGCCGGTCATTCAAGGCGGCGACGCCACCCAGGCCTTCCGCAACACGCTCGATCTCGCCCGTCATGCGGAGCGCTGGGGCTTCCTCAGATACTGGCTGGCCGAGCATCACAACATGCCCGGCATCGCCAGCGCCGCGACCTCCGTCGTCATCGGCCATGTCGCCGGCGGCACCTCAACCATCCGCGTCGGATCGGGCGGCATCATGCTGCCGAACCACGTGCCGCTGGTGATCGCCGAGCAGTTCGGGACGCTGGCCTCGCTCTATCCCCACCGGATCGATCTGGGGCTGGGCCGCGCGCCGGGAACGGACATGCGCACCGCCCAGGCGCTGCGCCGGCACCTGCCCGGCGCCGACACTTTTCCGCAGGACGTCATCGAGCTGCAGCATTATTTCAAGACGCCGGAGCCCGGGCAGATGGTCCGCGCGGTGCCTGGCGCCGGGCTCGACGTGCCGATTTGGCTCTTGGGCTCCAGCCTGTTCAGCGCCCAGCTGGCGGCGCATCTGGGCCTGCCCTTCGCCTTCGCCTCGCATTTCGCCCCCGACGCGATGATGGCGGCGCTGCATGTCTATCGCACCCAGTTCAGGGCATCGGAACAGCTCGACAAGCCTTACGCCATGCTGGGCCTGACGATCTGCGCCGCCGACACGGATGAAGAAGCCGCCCGGCTGTTCACCTCGCTCCAGCAGCAATGGACCTTGCTGCGCCGGGGCAGCCCGGCCCCGCTGCCGCCGCCGGTCGACACGATGGAGGGGCGCTGGTCGCCGGCCGAGAAGGCCGGGCTTGAGCATGCGCTCGCCCGGGCCATCGTCGGCTCGCCCGAAACGGTGCGAAGCGGGCTGGAGGCCTTCATCGCCGAAACCGGCGCCGACGAGTTGATGATGACCAGCCAGATCTACGACCATGCGGCGCGGCTGCATTCGTTCGAGATCGTGGCCGGGATCAAGGACACGTTCCAAGCGGCGTGAACATAAACACTGGACTGGATCGGAGTGCGCGCCTACGATCCACAGTGGATCATAACTTGAGCGCGCGGAGGGAGAGGCATCGGAATGTATTTCGCCTACTGGATGGTCCTTGCCGCGGCTTTCCTGCCGTATGCCTGTACCGCCTATGCCAAGCAGGGGGCTGGAGACAATCATGCGCCGCGCCTTTTCGCCGAAACCCTGACCGGGGCACGGCAGCGGGCGGAATGGGCACAGCGCAATCATTTCGAGGTCTTTCCGCTGTTCGCCGCCGCGGTGATCATCGCCAGCATCGCCGGCGTCTCGCATACGATCGCGAACTGGCTGGCCGGCACCTTCATCGCGCTGAGAATCCTCTACAGTTTCGCCTACATCACCGACCGCGCAGCCTTGCGCTCGGTTCTCTTCATGCTGGGAGCGCTCTGCATTCTCGGGCTGTTCGCCGCCGCGGGCATGACCTAATGCTGTCGCGTTCCCTTCCCTGACCGCATAAGGACATCCCGCATTCCGACCGAAGCCAAGATGAAGGCCGCCCTTCAGGCCTATTTGGACCTTTTCAATGCCGGCGACGCCGACGGGCTGACCGCGCTCTTCGCCGCCGACGCCACTGTGGAAGACCCGGTGGGCGCCCCTGCCCATCACGGCACCGAGGCGATCCGCGCCTTCTATGTCGATGCGATGAAAAACGGGGCGAAGCTGTCCCTGTCGGCGCCGATGCGCGGATCGCACGGCAATGCCGCGGCGATGGCGTTCGAGGCGAAGATCGGGACTCTGACCGTCCGCATCATCGATGTCATGACCTTCAACGAGGCTGGCAAGATCGCCAGCATGAAAGCCTATTTTGGCCCTGAGGATTTCATCCAGGGCTGATCACCTGGCATCGACGCAACACTCCGCACGGATGGAGTGTTGTCGGACATGCGCTCACACCGTAACGTCGTACCAACACTGAAAATCATGCCAATCAAGGGGATATTCGACATGAAAACAGCTCTCTTCGCGGTCGCCGCCACCGTGCTTTTCTCCGGCGCGGCCTTCGCTGACGACCTCACCGGCGCCTGGAAGATCTCCGGCGACGTGGTGGGCAACGCCGTCGATACGGTCTGCACCTTCGCCGGCTCGGGCGACAAAACAACCGCTGCCTGCAATGTCGACGGCAAGCCCGGCGCCGCCGCGCCGGTCAAAGTCGCCGACAAGTCGGTCAGCTGGGACTGGGATGCCGGCCAGGCGACCCTGACCTTCAAAGGCACGCTGGACACGCCCAAGTCGATGAAGGGCGACATCGAGGTCCAGGGCGTGACCGGCAACTTCACCGCCGCCAAGCAGTAAGCCTCTTTTCGCCGACCAACCGGCCGGGCCGTGTTCCACGCGCCCGGCCGCATTGTTTTCAGGCGCCCGCAGCCTCCGGCGTGCGCACATGCTCCGGCCGGACGCCGATGCCGATGACGCTGGCAGGGATCCGGCGCAGTAGCGGAAAACGCCCCAGCAGCCTCAGGATCAGCGGCGGCCGAAGCGGCGCAGTCCCGCCCAAAACCCGGCTGATGACCCTGCGCTGAACGAACACCTGTCCCGCCTGGGTCATGCGCGTCGGAAAGGCGCGGCGGCGTTGAACCTGCTTCAGATCCTCCAGCTTGACCGTCCCGGCGCGTAGCGGTCCAGCCAGGATATTGGCCGTCGCCACGGCATCCTGGATCGCAAGGTTGATGCCGACGCCTCCGACCGGCGACATGGCATGCGCCGCATCGCCGATACAGAGCAGTCCCGGCGATGCCCAATCGGTCAGCCGATCGACCATCACGGTCAACAGCTTGACGTCGTCCCAGCTGGCAATCTCCCGCCCCCGGCCACCGAGGAACGGCGCCAGCCGGGACAGTTCGGCACGGAACGCATCAAGGCCCCTGGCCCGGACCTCGGCGACGGTCCCCTTCGCGATGACGAGCCCGCATTGCCAGTGCGTGCCGCGATTGATCATGACGAAAATCCGCCCGGCATCGAACCGGCCCACAGTCTCGTCGGGGTCGGTGGGCGAGCGCGACAGGGCGAACCACTGCACGTCCATCGGCGCACCCAGTCTCTCAACCACGAACCCGGCCTTGTCGCGGACGATCGAATGACGGCCATCGCAGCCGACGGTGAGCCCGGCGCGGATTTCGAGCGGACCGTCCTCAGTCTCCGCCAAGACGCCGGCGACCCGGCCGTCCTCCCGGATCAGGTCGGTCGCCGCAATCCGCATATGCAGGTGGAAACCCTTGAAGCGGCGTGCCTCACCGGCCAGGAAATCGAGAAAATCCCATTGCGGCATCAGCGCGACAAAGCCCCAGCGGGGGCTCAGGTGGGTGAAGTCCGCCATCGTCACCCGGAAATCGCCGACCTGCCCGGTCAGGGTATAGGCTTTCTGGTGCGGCAGCCTGAGCAGCGCGTCCAGGAGCCCCAGCTCATCCATCAGCCTCAAGGTCGAGGGATGGATCGTGTCGCCGCGGAAGTCGCGCAGGAAGTCCTTGTGCTTTTCCAGGACCGCCACCGAAACACCCGCCCGCGCCAGCAGGAAGCCCAGCATCATGCCGGCCGGCCCTCCGCCGACAATGCAGCAGTCGACGGTGCAGGATTTGGCGGCGAGGGGGGCGTCAGTCATGCAGGTCCTTGGCACCCCTGCCCATGAACTCGACCGCCTCGGCACGGGGGATGGTCGAACTATAGGGGGCGCCCTAGTCCTTCCCGTTCTAGTTGGCCGCGGCGGGCGGTTCAGGCCCAGGATCAGGCCCAGCAAATGGAGGTTATAGGGCTTTAGCTCGTACCCCGGCCCCTCGGCGAGCATCCGGCTGTAGGCCTTGCCGGCGGAATAGACGATTTCGTCCGGCGCACCGGCATAGCCGGCCATCGAGCCGATCAGGATGATGCCGCCGCGCCGCCGCGCCCGCATGCCGCCGGCGAAGTGATAGGTCAGCGCCGTGGGGGCGACGACGCCGAGCCGTACCATGCGCATCTGGTCGTCCATCGGGGCGTCGAGGAAAGGGGAAAAGCCGGAAACCGAACCGGCATTGGAGATCAGGAGGCCGACATCGATGTCACTGGTTGCCGCCTTGACCCGGTCGAGCATGTCGGGCGCGGTCAGGTCCTGCGCCAGGGTCCGCACCTGGACCGGGCCGGCCTTGCGCACCCGGTCGGCCAGGGCCTCCAGGGGGCCGGTCTTGCGCGCCACAAGCATCAGATTGATGCCCTGCGCCGCCAATTTCAGCGCAAAGCTCTCGCCGACCCCTTCCGACCCACCGGCAATGAGGGCCCACGGCCCGTATTGCTCAAACAACGTCCCCTCCTTCCGACC
>CAZNNJ010000170.1:0-9196 GCA_964574305.1 uncultured Rhodospirillales bacterium
ACCACGTGCTTCGTCGTCCGTTCCGGTGTCAGGTGAAGCAGCCGTCTCGTGCTTGGGCAGGCCGATCAGCAACGGCCAGATGAGCGCGCCTCCATCGCCAGGGACGAGGCCGAGCTTGATGTGGGTGTCGGCGATCTTGGCGTTCTCGGCCATGAAGGTGATGTCGCACAGCACGGCCAGGCTGGAGCCCAGCCCCATCGCATGGCCATTGATCCGGCCGATGATGGGCTTGTCGCAATCCAGCATGCCGAAGATGATCTCGCGCACCTCGGTGATGCCGCGCTGCCAGCGCGCCTGGTCGTCGAGCCCGGCGATCAGCGAATTGATGTTGCCGCCGGCGGAAAAGCCGCGATCGGCCCCGGTCAACACCACCACCGCCGTCTCGTCGTCGCGCTGGATGTCGCGGAAGATGGTCGAAAGCTCGTAATGCAGCCGCGGCGTCATCGGGTTCAGCGGCGGGTTGTTCATCGTCACCACCAGCACGCGCCCGCGCCGTTCGATCAGCAGGTACTCATAGCTTTCATACATCGCGGCACCTCGACCGGCATCGGTACCGGAAGAGAAATCACCGATCGGGGCTCAAGGCAATAGAGCATGCTTATCCGTTTGACACACGCAAACCCAATAGATAGAAAAGGAAGCGCGCTATGAATGCGCCTTTATCGCAATCTTATTGGGAGGCGGTTCGGCAACTAGCTCAGCCGTTCGAACTTATGAAGTTTACACTAATTTATGATGGACCACTGCCTGCGGGAGCGAAAAAGCGTTCGGTTTTTGCCGCAAAAATTCGCAATGTTCTACACCCCCAAATGCGGGATTTATGGGACCATCATGTTATTATGCGTCAATTGACGCATACAGCGCGTACTTATTTAGAGGGAGGCTTTTTCGGAAGCGGCAAATTTTCGCCGACAGAACTCCCTAATTGGGATGGACCACCGCGACCTTTGATGGATGGGCAAACCGATTTGGTTGCTCCAATAGCGGTTCCCAATGTCGGAAACTTTATTCCGATAATCCGAAATTCCCTTTATCTCGCGTGCGCTATCGATCTGCTTTTTCTTCGGCACGAAGAGCCGATGCACCTCTTCGATTCCGGCGGTGATATCGATAATCGGCTAAAATGTTTTTTCGACGCGCTTACCATTCCAAACGCTGAGCAAGCTAGCACAGGCGAAGACCCCTGCGCCGATCCGTTATGCTGTCTTTTGGAAAACGACAAATTAATATCAGATTTTTCTGTCCGATCCGGTCGTCTCTTGGGAAAAAGTGCGACCGAAAAAGATCGCTTTGATGTTCGTATTCAGGCCGACATCACGGTTAAGGTTCTTCGCGTACGAGAGCAAAATCAGTGTTTAATCGGAGGCTAGTTTTGGAGAGCTTCCGCCGCGCTACGCTTATTAACCGCCACAGGATGCGCCCAAACCCCATCATAGAGACTGCGATACGTCGGCGCTTCGGCGTCGCTGCCAATGCCCAAGAGCGACCGAAAGGCGTTAAACGGGTAAAACCGGCGGTTAAAGCGGAACGTGAACTCATTGAGGTAGGCTTGCAAATGCTGCGGACTCACCCCGTGGTGACATCCCCGAAGCCAGCTTTTCAAGTTGCTGAAAACCAAATGCACGATGGGCAGATACTCTTCTGTGATAGCGGCGTCACCGTTTTCCGATGCTGCAAGATGTTCGTAACCAAGCTTGGCAAGACTGCCATAACTACGCCAACCATCCGTTACGATCATCGATCCTGGCGCAACCGCGCCCTTGATAAAATCGCCCAACTCTTTCGCACTGCGATCCTGAATAACCTGAAGTCGCAAACGTCCCGCGTAACGTCCGTCACGGCGTTGCTTCGCGCCCTCTTTCGGCTGACGGCGGCGCACTTCGACCGCCGCGACAACGAGTGTCTGATTGTGCCTTCCCGCGCCTTCGCCGCGAGTAGCGCCGCCGATCCACACCTCATCGACTTCGATATGGTCAACGCTACTAGCACCCCCAATCCGATCAGCATCCGACCTGACCATTCCAGCCCGAAGTTTGTGCAAAAGCTGAAACGCCGTCTCGTAACGCTTCAAGCCGAGTTGGCGTTGAAACTGAAGCGCGCTCATGCCCGCTGTGTGCGTAGACACGAGATAAGCCGCCCAGAACCACACGCTCAGGGGTGTTTTGGTACGCTCCATGACGGTACCAACAGTCAAGTAGGTCTGTTTGCGGCATTTCCGACAAGCCAAAACGGTAGGACGCGTGGTCAAACGCACCGGATCGCCGCCTTCGTGACAATGGGGGCAAACAAAGCCTTCCGGCCATTTGGATTTCTCCAGGTAAGCAGCGCACGCCGCTTCGTTCGGGAAGAACTTCTGGAATTCCGGCAGGGACGTAGGAAACACGATATCCTCGTGTTGGTGAACGTCGAAAACTGTTTGATGTGTATCCATGCCTGAGATACTACATCAAGTGGTTGCATGTGTCAAACGGATAAGCATGCAATAGAGTATACTGATCTCTGGCTGGAGGATGGCCCGCCGTCAGGCCGAATGGGCCGGCAGGGGCATCCGCCGGCCGGTGCGCAGGCGCCACAGCAAGGCCCCGACGCAGCCGACGAACCCAGCCGCGCCGATGGCGGCGAAGGCGGACTGGAAGCCCAGCGCCTCCCTGAGCGGCTTGACGATGAAAGGGTTGATCATCAGCCCGACGAAGATCGCGCCGAACGCGAACCCCATCGCCTTGGCATTGGCGGAGGGCTCGACGACGCCCAATATGGCGCTCTGATGCGATGGCGTCACCAGCCCGGCGCCCAGCCCGGCGACGAAGGCGAACAGCGAGATCGCCGCGATTCCCTGGGCGAGCGCGAAGCCCATCATGCCCAATCCCAGGAGCGCCCAGGTCAAAGCCAGCATCGCCGCATAGCCGAGACGCGGCCGCAGATGGCCGAACGCATAGGCGCCGATCATCGTGCCGACCGTCATCACGTCGAGCACGATCGAATGAACCGTCGGGCTCGTGTAACCCTCCTCATGCAGCAGGAACACGCCCTGCACCGCGATCATGTTCATGACGATGCTGAGGATCACCAGCATGACGAGATAGCCGGCCGCCGGAAGCACCGATCCGCCCGCGCCGCCATGAGTCGCGGCAGCGCTGACCGGCGTGCGCGGGACCGTCGGCACGGCGACGAGGAACATCAGGAGCCCGACCAGATAGAGCCCGAACGGCGCATGCCAGCCGAAATTCTCGACCAGCGCGCCGGCGGCGATCAGCGAGACCAGCGTGCCGCCGCCGCCGATCACCGAGACCCAGCCGATCAGCCGGTCGCGCCGCGGGCCGGAATAATAGTCGGCCAGCAGCCCCATGCCCACAGCGCCCAGTCCGCCGCTGGCCAAGCCGAGCAGAACGCGGGAGGCGATCAGCGTCCAGAAATCCGGGGCATAGGCGCCGGCTATACCCGCGATCGCATACAGCAGGGCCGTGATCAGCAGGACATTGCGCTTGCCGATCATGCCGCTCAACCAGCCGAGCAGCGGGCCGCCGACCGCCAGGGCCGGCCCGGCCACGGTCATCACCTGCTGGGCAATGAAGGTTCCGTCGCCGGTATCGGCATAGCGCGCCGCCAGCTGCGGCAGGGCCGGCACGATCGCCATCTGCGCCATGCCGGCCAGGGCGCCGCCGGACAGCAGCACGCCCAAGAGCGCGCCCTCGAAGCGGATCGGCCCTGCATTCTGGTTCGCGACCGTCATGATCTTCCTTCCCCTGAACGTGCCGTTTACGGCTTCGGGCCGCCTTATCCGGGCCGCACCCCGTTGGTCCAATCCCAAGTGCCCGGCGGCGGGGCATTCAGGATGTTGAGATCGCGCCTGATCTCCTCGATCGGCCAGGCAAGATAACGCCTCCAGTCGGCCGTGATCAGCGGCCGCTTGAGCGTGTCGCCCATCTCGATCCCAATCTTCCACCCTTCCAGCGTCGTGGCCAAGACCTGCGGATAGTGCAAACTGGTTTTCATGATGTTGGTCGACATCTGAAAGCTGATCAGCCGGGTGAGTTCCCCCGCCAGCTCCGCCGAGAAATAGCGGCAGTAGGATTTGATATTGCAGGCGATCAGCGCCTGCTCGCCGATCGGATTGGTGCCGAAGCCGGTGATCATGTGCTCCAAGTCGTGGCTCAGCGTCCCTGCCTTCTGGAAATAGGTCCAGTCCGACGTCGGGACGAGGCCGCGCCGGGTGAAGTTGAGCTCGAACCCCGGCCGTTCCATGACATAGGCATGGATCACGCCGCCGAACGTGTCGGCCGGATAAGTCTTGAGCTCATCCATGCCGAGATCGGCGAGTGGGCGGGCATCGAGCCAGGCCGCGAGATCGGGATTGGTTGCACGATCCTGGGCGAACAGGGCCTCGATCGCCGCGACGTCGGTCACCTCGGCCAGGGCCTCCAGCGTCTTGTGGATCATGGCGGTGGTCGGCACGTCGCGGCCCTGCTTCCTGAGCCCCTCCTGGGCGTAGACATCGCGGAACCTTGCGCTGTTCAGGTATTTCGACGACGTCATCAGGATGCTGCCGTAACCGTCGAGCGGCCGCGCCTTCCCCTCCATATATTCGCGGTCCAGCTTCTCGTAGTCCGTCTGTGTCATGTCGTTGGCCATCGCTGCCTCCCTTATTCAGCCGCCAGCGCGAGCGATTCGGCCACCGGGCCGACGACCTGCCCCGGAAAGGCCCCGGTGAAGCGGCCCTTGTCGAAGGTCGGGATGCCATTCACCAAAGTCAGCTCGACCGGCGCCGGCGCCCGGCTGTAGCGCCAGGTGCGGCCGCCCTGGCCATCGGGCACGTCATAGACCTTCTCGACCGGGCGGCGTTCGACCTTGCTGAGGTCGAAGACGACGATATCCGCACGCCTCCCAGTCTTCAGCGTACCGCGGTCGCCCAGGCCGAAAAATCCGGCCAGCTTGCCGGTCAGGTTGTGGACGCCCTGCTCGATCGTGAGATCGCCGGACTCGCGGACGAACTCGGTCAGGAAATGGATGTGGTCGCCGATGCCGCACAGCATCTGGCCATGCGCACCGGCGTCGTCGACATTGCCCAGCGCGTGGGGGTCGCGGAACAGATCGAGGCAGACCTGCCGGCTTTTCGGCCACGGCTTGATCGACAGGATCGAGCGGAAGCCGTTGTTCAGCAGCCATTCGGCCAGCGCGTCGGAGGGATGGGCGATCCCGGTCGCCGCCATGTGGTCGGCCAGGGTGACGCCGACCGGCCCGAAGCCGGATTCGGATTCGACCAGATAGATATCGGCCGGCCGGCTGAGGCTGGATTGCGGCCAGGTCTTCTCCCACGATTCGCGGGCGCGCTGGCGCCAGGCCGGGTCCTCCAGCAGCGCCGCCTTCTCAGCCTCGGTGCGGGCGAGAATGACGTCGTGCCAGACATAATTGTTCGACTGGGCAAAGACGAGCGAGGAGAAGAAGCTGATGCTGGAAGCGGCGGGCACGTGCGAGAAGGCGGTGAAGAAATCCCGCCCCTCGGCCTTGAACCGCTCATGCATCGCCTGGATCTGGGCGCGGATGCCCATCTGGTTCTGGAATTCATAGGTCGCCGCGCCCAGCCATTGCAGGCGGATCCGGCGTGTGACGCACAGCGCCGCCATGCGCTCGATCGAGGCGACCGCGGTCATGCGCATGAAGGTGTCGACGATCACCTGGAAGGTGGCGCCGGGATATTTCGCCAGCACGTCGAGCAACGCCGCGAACTCGGCATCGTCGGCCTTGAGCGACGGCACCGGGCGGTCGCGGCTGTCATGGTCGTGCAGGTTGCTCGACAGACCGAGCGCGCCGGCCGCCAGCGCGTCGTCCAACAGCGCGCACATCCGGCGGATTTCCTCCGGCGTCGCGGCGCGGTCCCAGGCCTCCATCCCCATCACCGCGAGGCGGATCGGGATATGGCCGGTGAAGGCGGCGAAATTGACCGGCATCTTCAGCCGCGCCTCGATCGATTTGCGGTACTCGGACCAGCTATGCCAGTCCCACGGCAGCACCTCGACGAAAGGCTCGATCGGGATGTCCTCGAAGAAGGAGAAGATCTTGACCATCTCCATCCTGACGTCGGGATCGGTGGAGATCGGCGCGGCGGAGAAGCCGCAATTGCCGTTGATCGAGGTGGTGACGCCATAACCCGGCATCGGATCGAGCGTCGGCGACCACCACATCGGCGCGTCGAAGTGATTGTGTGTCTCAATGAAGCCCGGGGCGACATAGCAGCCGGTGGCGTCGACCACGCGCTCGCGCGGACCGGCTTCCAGGTTCGGCCCGATCTCGGCGATCAGGCCACCGCGCACCCGCACGTCGGCCGTGTAGGCTTCCGCGCCGGTGCCGTCGACGACCGTGCCGCCGCGGATCAGTATGTTGTGCTGCATCTCAAAGCCTCCCGCTCGGCCGGCCCCGCCGGCGCAAAATCCCGTTGCCCGCCAGGCATGCTGCTTCGCCTTCGCCCGCTGGTTGTTCTAAGCTAAGTCTTGCCCCCGCGGCGCGTCCAATGCCTCTTCGGAAGCGAATCGTTCGCGGTACGGCAACGATCGGAGCCAGTGCGCAAAAGAAAGACATGGAAACCAGGCACCTCAGATATTTCGTGGCAGTTGCCGAAGAGGAGCATCTCGGGCGCGCCGCGGACCGGCTCAATGTCGCCGCCTCCGCTGTCAGCCGCCGTATCCAGGACCTGGAGGCCGACCTGGGCGTCAGCCTGTTCGAGCGCCTGCCGCGCGGCATCAGGCTGACGGCCGCGGGCCGCGATTTCCTGGGCTCGGCGCGGGAAATACTGGGCCTGATGATCGCCAGCCGCGATCGCATGCGCCGCTTTGCGTCCGGCCCGGCGGGGCATCTGATCCTGGCTCATGGCGATGCACTGACCTATGTCGCGCGCCCGCTGGTCGACAGCTTGATGCGGTTGCAGGCAAAGCTGCCGGGGATTTCGTTTGAGCTGAGGCTGAGCGCTGCGCCGGAGCGTGAGGCCCAGCTGCTGGACGGCAGCATCGATGCCGCCTTGGTCCACGCCCGTCCGCGCATCGACAAGCAGATCGAAGGACGGCTGATCGGCACCGCGCCCTATGTCGCCTTCGTTCCCAGGAGCGCGACCAGGGGCTGGGGCGAACCGGTACCGATCGCGCGGCTGAACGGCCTGTCGCTCATCATGTGGCCGCGTTTCATCAATCCCGGCACGTACGACATCATGCTGTCGCTGCTGACGGCCGGCGGCTACCGGCCGGGCAAAATCGTCGAGGGCTATGATACAGAGATGATCCTGGGATTGGTCGCCAAGGGGGATGCCGTCCATATCGGCCCGTCGCTGCCGCTGCAGATGCCCGTGAACGTTGCCGCCATCGGCCTGAGCGATCTCGACCTTCAGCTGGAGAACTGGCTGATCTGGCGCCGGGGCCATGTCTCGCCGACCCTGGCGAGCCTGATCGAGACATTGGCCAGGGAAGCGGCGGAATAGCGGGCGGGCCCGCTATCTCCTTCCCATCATGAGGTCTGGGGCGCTTCCCAGACGAGCGGCAGTTCCTTCACCGTCAGCGTCGCACCCGGCAGATATTCCAGCCTGGCACCCGGCTTCAGCCGGAAGTTGGGCAGGGCTGGCAGGATTTCCTCCAGCATGATCCTGAGCTCGACCCGCGCCAGATGGGCGCCCGGGCAGATATGCGGGCCGGCGCCGAAGGCCCAGTGGCTGGGCTTGCCGCTGAAGCGGCCGAAATCGACGGTCAGCGGGTCGGGGAAGGCGCGGCGGTCGATGCCGGAGATCGGCGTCGAGGCGACGATGGAATCGCCCGCCTTCATGGCGACGCCGTGGAATTCGATGTCGCGCGCCACCTCGCGGCCGATATGGGAGATGCCGAACCGCCGCAGCATCTCCTCGATCGCCTTGGGGATCAGCGCCGGGTCGGCGCCGAGCGAATCGCGGTGCCCGGGATTGGTCGCCAGGAAGTGGAAGACATGGGTGGTTTGCGATGCCACTGTATCGAGCCCACCCAGGAACAGCATCATCGAGATCGACAGCATCTCGTCGAATGTCAGCGAACGGCCATCGACCTCGGCATTCAGCATCGCCCCCAGCATATGGCCCTTTTTGGCGGCCGCATCGGGGTCCTTGAGCTCGGCTGCCAGCCAGTCCGCCAGATAGGCGCCCGCCTCCTCGAAACCGTTCAGGATTTCGGCCGCCGATGCCCCGCGGAAGACCTTGGTGACGAAGGGCAGAAAGTCGTCGCGCTTGTCCGGCGAGACGCCCATCATGCGCAGGAACATGTCGACCGGCACCAGCGTGGCGAAGGCGGAGACGAATTCGCATTCACCCTGGTCCCGGAAACCATCGATCAGGCCGCGCACCAGCTGCCGGCACTCGTCCTGCATCACGCCGAGCGCGCGTGGCGAGAACATCTGCTGGCTGAGTATCTTGCGATACTTGCCATGCTCCGGCGGCTCCAGATTGTTGGGGATCAGCCTGGGCGCGTCGGGCTGCTTCGGGATCGCCAGCGAGCGTACCGAGAACAGGTCGCCGCGAGCGAAGACCTCTTCGATATACGGCCCGCGCGCGACCACCCAGTAACCGCCGAGGTCGGGCGACCAGAAGATGTCCGGCCCGTCGTTCAGCCGGTCCATCCAGCCCCAGGGATCGGTGCTAAACGCCGCGTCGTGGCGGAAATCGTAGCGCCGGACCAGCTCGGGCGGCACATGCGGCGGCACGTCGGTCATTCCCGCCTCCTCAATTGCGCTGGCGCTGCTCGCCGATCCATTTCTCCAGCACCCCGTAGAGATAGGCGCAGTCTTCGTCCGACATGGTCGGGTGGCATGGCAGGCAGACGCCGTTCATCATGATCTGGTCGGCGATGGGATAGCCTTCCGGCGCCGCGCGGTATTCGACCTGCCGCATCATCGGCTGGCGGGTGATGTTGCCGGAGAAGATGGTGCGGGTGACGACGCCGTGCGCCTCCAGATGCTCCTGTAGCGACCGCCGGCTCCAGTCCAATTCCGGCCGGATCTGGACCGGATAGTTGATCCAGGTGGTGGTGGTGTCGGTCCGCTGCCTGGGCGCGATGAAGACGTCCGCATGGCGGGCGAAGAAGGTGTCATGGCTGGCGAAGACGCGGTTCCTGAGGGCCGTGAATTCCTCCAGCCTGTCGAGCTGGACATGGCCGAAGGCGGCGCCGGCCTCGTTGGGGATGAAGCCGTAGGCGAC
>CAZNNJ010000171.1:0-9182 GCA_964574305.1 uncultured Rhodospirillales bacterium
TGTCGTAGGTGTGGACCAGTCGCATGTCGCGTGGGATCGTCGAGATCGGCTGCCTGGAGCTGATCAACCACATTCCGACCGACCAGCATTTCCACAAATACATCAATCCGGAATGCGATGTGCCGGACGAGGCGGTGGCGGTCCACGGACTGACCCGCGCGCGGTTGTCGAAAGAGCCGGTCTTTGCCGAGATCGCCGGCGATTTCCTCGATTTCGTCGGGGATTCGCAGCTGGTCATCCACAATGCGGATTTCGACGTCAATTTCCTGAACTGGGAGCTGGCGGCGCTGGGCCTGCCGCAATTCGCCCCCGACCGGGCGACCTGCACCTTCAAGCTGACCCGCCGCAAATTTCCAGGCGCGCCGGCGAGCCTGGATGCGCTGTGCCGCCGCTATAACATCGACAATTCCAGCCGCACCCTTCACGGCGCGCTGCTGGACGCCCAGCTGCTGGCGGAGTGCTATGTCGAGCTGCTGGGCGGCCGGCAGCGGGGCTTGGCGCTGGCGGCCCAGGCCGCGTCGGTCAGCAAGGCAACATTCGACGGCATGGCGGCGATCCAGCGGACGCCACGCCCACATGCCGCCAGCGCGGAAGAGCTGGCGGCTCATGCCGCGATGGTGGCCCTGCTGAAGGCGCCGCTCTGGGTTGAACCCGGACCTGCGCCCGCTGCTTAGTTCGGCAGGGTCGTCTGCAGCGCCGGATCGGCGAGGCCGCCCTGGCGCTCGGCGAGCTTGCGCCGGTAGAGATCGACGAAATCGATCGGATTCAGCATCAGCGGAGTATAGCCGCCGTCGCGCGTCAAGTCGGAGATGATGGCGCGGGCGAACGGGAACAGCAGGCGCGGCCCCTCGATGAACAGCACCGGCTCCATCTGGTCCTGCGGGATGCCGGTGATGGTGAAGATGCCGGCATAGGCGAGCTCGATGATGAAGGCGACGATATTGTCGCGCTTGGCCTCGGCCCGGATCGTGAGCGTCACGTCGTAGAGATCCGGCCCAACCGTGTTGGCCTGGACGCCCAGGTTGAAATTGACCTCGGGCGGCTGGCTGCCGGGCTGGCTCATGATCCTGAGAACGTTCGGGCTTTCGAACGACAGATCCTTGATGAATTGCGCGTTGACGGCCAGTTGGCCTGGAACCTGGTTCTCCGGCGCGCCGTTCGACTGATCGGTCATCTCAATATCCCTTGCTTGTGACGGCGGTGGCCTATCACGCCCGGCAGGTCCAGACAACCGGTTAGCTGTCGCGGTCGATGCGGCGGAAATCGCCCTCGATCACGTCCGGGCGCGCGCCGGATTGGCTCGGCCCATTGGAAGGAGCGCCGGCCGCGAACCCGCTGAACAGCAGGCCGCGGGTCGATGGGATCAGCACCAGGATCGCGGCAAGGTCGGTCAGGAAACCGGGGATCAGCAGCAGCAGCCCGGCCAGCATCCGCGCCCCGCCCTCGGCCAGGACGGCGGCCGGATTGCCGTGCTGGCGCTGCAGCTTCAGCGCCGTCATCACCCCGGCGTCGCGCAGCATGATCCAGCCGATCAGCGCCGACAGGATGACGAGCACCAGGGTGCGCAGGACACCGATGGCGCCACCGACGAGTATGAAGGTGGCGATCTCGGCCAGAGGAAACAGCAGGAGAAACAGGAGCGGCATTGCATCACGCTTGTGAGACAGGGCCATCGGCCCTATGTGTCTTGACGGTACGCGGGCGGCCTCTTGCCGTGCGCGTTCCCGAAACATGGGATTAAGCTGCCCTCGGCGCCAGTGCTCGCGGGTTCGATAACCTGCTCATGGGTTCCATACGATAATATCGTAAACCCTGTACTATGATACTCCCGCCGGTGGAGGGAAGCGATGGACGATAACGGGTCTCTGGTCGGCATTATCATTTTCGCGGGGATTGCCGTCTTCTTGCTGTTCCGGCTGCGCGCCGTGCTGGGCCGCCGCACCGGCGAGGAGCGGGAGCGGCCGAACCCGTTCGACCGGCCGCCGATCGTGCCCTATCAGCCGAGCGACTCCGGCAGCTTTGGCGGGCGGCCCGCGGTGGTGATCGAGAACGACCCCACGTTGCCGCTGTCGCTGAACGCCAAGCTGTCGCGCATCCACGAGGCCGACCCGACCTTCGACGAGAAGCATTTCCTGGCCGGCGCCAAATCGGCCTTCCAGATGATCGTCTCGGCCTTCGCCGCCGGCGATCTCGCCACGTTGCGGCCGCTCTTGAGCTCGAACCTCTATGGTGAGTTCGGCCGCGCCATCTCGGAGCGTCCGAAAGGCCAGGGCCCTGTCGAGCCGATCCGCTTCGCGGGTCCGGTCGAGGCCGAGATCGTCGATGCGGGGATGAGCGGGCGCGAGGCCCATGTCCAGGTGCGTTTCGCCAGCCGCCAGATGCATGCCGGCGAGACCGAGCCGCCGGCAGAGGACACGATCGATCTGTGGAGTTTCTCGCGCGACCTGTCCTCGCGCGATCCGAACTGGCAGCTGATCGAGACCGCCAACGGCAATTAGGACGCTGCGATGCCCCGGCGGCGAACGCCCACACAGGCTGAGCGGGCATTGTGGGGCGCGGCGACGCGCGACGTTCGTCCGCTCGATCCATCGGCAGTAGTGCCGTTGCCTGCCCCGGCGCCCGAACCTGCGCCGGTTCCCGAAAACATCGTTCCCCTGCATCCACCCGCGCCGGCGGTCCCGGGTGCACCGGGGGGCGTCGACCGGGCGACGGTCGAGCGGCTGAAGCGCGGCCAGGTCGCCGTCGATGGACGGATCGACCTGCACGGGATGGACCAGCGGGCAGCCTATGCCGCGCTGATGGGGTTTGTGGAAACCGCAAGCCGGGCCGGCAAGCGGGCCTTGCTGGTCATTACCGGCAAGGGCGCGCTCGCCGACGGCGGCGGGGTGCTGAGGCGCAACGCCCCGAACTGGCTGATGGCGTCACCCCTGGCGGGGCGGATTCTGACCATCCAGCCGGCCCATACCCGCCATGGCGGCGGCGGGGCGTTCTACGTTCTGCTGAGGCGGAAGCGGGCGCAGCACCTCAGCGCTTAGCCTTTCACCGGTCCGGCGATCTCGATGTGGGTGCCGTCGGGATCGGTGGCGAAGAGGATGTCCACGCCCTGGCCGGCTGGGCCCAGCTTGGTGCGCAGCGCGTCGAGGGTCTTGCCGCCATTGTCCTTCACGATCTTTGCGACCCTGTCTACGTCATCGACGCGGAAGGCGATATGGGCGAGGCCCAGCGCGTCGGCCGAACCGCCGCTGGCCTTCTTGGCCGGGCTTGGGGTCAGGTGGATCAGCTCCAGCACGATGCCGTCGCGCTTGACGAAGCGGATCTCCAGCTTTGCGTCCTTGGCCTTCGAGCCCAGCGCCTTGGCGACAGGGCCGGGCACGGCATGGACGTCGCCGACCTCGAAGCCTAGCGCCTGGTAGAACTTGGTCGACTTGTCCAGGTCGGCGACCGAGATCGAGACATTGGCGAACACCATCCCGCCATCCGACAGCTTGGCATTCGGCCCGACATCGGCCAGCGCACCGCCGGCGACCGCGGCGAGGCTGAATGCGCCGGCGGCTAGAACCCGTGAAAGCTTACCCATCAAATTATTCCTCCGTTGATTAAGACCACACTCATTCGTCATCGCGAGGAGCGCAGCGACGAAGCAATCCAGGGCCGTTAGCCCGAGAGTCATCGGTATGGCGCCGGATTGCTTCGCTGCGCTCGCAATGACGGGTAAAACTTACTTCTTCGTCGGCCCGACCAGCTCCAGCTTCGTGCCGTCGGGGTCGGTGCAGAAGACCGCCTCGATCCCTGGGCCGAGCGGCGTGCGGGTGCCTTCGAGCACGGTACCGCCATTGTCGTTCACGATCTTGGCGACGCGGTCCACGCTGTCGACGCGGAAGGCGAAGTTGGCGAGGCCGAGCTGCGCGCCGGAGCCGGCCGAGGCCGGCTTGGGCGCGGGCGGGACAAGATGGACCAGCTCCACATACATGCCGTTGGCGATGACGAAGCGGACATCCAGCTTGGTCTCGGCGGACACACCCAGGGTCTTCTGCGCCAGGCCCGGCGGAATCTCCTGCCGGTCGCCGGCGGTGAAGCCCAACGCCCGGGCCGGGGGGGCGCCGGCGCCAGGATAGAATTTGGTCGGTTTTTGGGGGCCCGGGACCGGAATCCGGAATTTGGGGAGCGCGACACCGTTGGCCGGTGCCGGATTGGGCATGACATCGGTCGCCTTCGCGCCGCCGGCCATTAAGATGAATGCCAGGGCGGCTGCGCCCCTAAACCCCGCCATATCCGGCTCCCTTTCAATTATTGAAAGGTGTTCTACGCAAGCGCAACGCGCCTGTCGATTGCGATATGCGGAGTCCTGTTGCGTGGGCGTGCGCTTTCGCGCAAAACTCGCGCCGTCTTTGGGACCTTCATGGATAGGAAACGATGTTCAGGCATGCCGCCGTGGTGACCGCCCTGCTGTTGCTGACAGCCCCCTTGTCACTGACAGGCTGCGGGGATTCGGCCAATCTGATCAGCGCCGACAAGATCAGCGGTTTCAAGCCCGGCAGCACCAACCAGACTGAGGTTGTCGCCGCGCTGGGCAAGCCGATCCACACGATCCAGGAGGCCGACGGCACCAAGATCGACCAGTACCCCGCCGAGGCCGGCGCCAAGTCCGGTTCCGGCATGATCCCGGACTGGCTGGGCGGCACCTCGACCGGCGGCGCCTACAACATGATCAGCTTCGAGTACACGCCGGGCGGGATTCTGAAGGACATCCACGGCGGGAAGTAGGTGCCGGCGGCACTTGCGTCTATTTCGCAGGCGTACGAGGGAGCGGCCGCCCCCTCGTACGCACAGTTTACAGAATAAACTTCGACAAATCGGCGTTCTTCGAGAGTGAGCCGACCCGATCCTTCACCATGGCGAGGTCTACGGTGACGGTGCTGCCCGGCTTGTCGCTGGCGTCGAAGCTGATCTCCTCCAGCAGCCGCTCGAGCACGGTGTGCAGCCGGCGGGCGCCGATATTCTCGACCGTCGCGTTGATCTCGGCCGACAGGCGGGCGAGCTCGTCGATCGCGTCATCGGTGAAGTCGAGCGTCACCTGCTCGGTTTCCATCAGCGCCTTGTACTGCTTGATCAGGCTGGACTCGGGCTCGAGCATGATGCGCTTGAGGTCCGCCTGGCCCAGCGGGCTCAACTCGACCCGGATCGGCAGGCGGCCCTGCAGCTCGGGCAGCAGGTCCGAAGGCTTGGCCAGGTGGAAGGCGCCGGAGGCGATGAACAGGACGTAGTCGGTCTTCACCGGCCCATATTTCGTGTTCACCACCGTGCCCTCGATGAGCGGCAGCAGATCGCGCTGGACGCCCTCGCGGCTGACATCGCCGCCGCCGCGGAATTCCGAGCGGCCGGCGATCTTGTCGATCTCGTCCAGGAAGACGATGCCGTTCTGCTCGACCAGCTCGACCGCCTCGCGTGTCACCCGCTCCTGGTCGAGCAGCTTCTCCGCCTCTTCCTGGATCAGGTGCTCGCGCGCCGCCTTGACGGTGAGGCGGAGCGTCTTGGTCCGGCCGCCGCCCATCTTGCCGAGGATTTCGCTGAGATTGATCATGCCGACGCTGGAGCCCGGCATGCCGGGAATGTCGAAGGTCGGCATGCCGCCCGTGCCGCCGTCGGCAACCTCGATCTCGATCTCGCGGTCCTCCAGCTCGCTGGCATGGAGCTTGTTGCGGAAGGTGGCGCGGGTCCCGTCCTGGGCGCTCTTGCCGACCAGCGCGTCGAGCAGCCGCTCCTCCGCGGCCTGCTCGGCCTTGAGGTTGACCTCCTTGCGCATCTTCTCCCGCACCATGGTGAGCGCGGTTTCCATCAGGTCGCGGACGATCGAATCCACGTCGCGGCCGACATAGCCGACCTCGGTGAACTTGGTCGCCTCGATCTTGATGAAGGGCGCGTCGGCCAGCTTGGCCAGCCGCCGGGCGATCTCGGTCTTGCCGACGCCGGTCGGGCCGATCATCAGGATGTTCTTGGGCAGGACCTCGTCGCGCATCGCCTCGCCCAGCTGCTGGCGGCGCCAGCGGTTGCGCAGCGCCACGGCAACGGCGCGCTTGGCATCATGCTGGCCGACGATGAAGCGGTCGAGTTCGGAGACGATCTCCCGGGGACTTAAGGTGCTCATGATTGGGATGCGGTGCTCGCGATGCTTTCAAGCGTGATGTTTGTGTTGGTGTAGACGCAGATATCGGCGGCGATGGCCATGGCGCGGCGGGCGATCTCCTCCGCCTCCAGCCCGTCGACATCGATCAGCGCCCGGGCCGCGGCCAGCGCATAGACGCCGCCCGAACCGATGCCGATGATGCCGCGTTCCGGCTCCAGCACGTCGCCGGTGCCGGTCAGCACCAGCGAAACCTCGGCGTCGGCCACCGCCATCATCGCCTCCAGCCGGCGCAGGTACCGGTCGGTCCGCCAATCCTTCGCCAGCTCGACGCAGGCGCGGGTCAGCTGGCCCTGGTGCTTCTCCAGCTTGCCCTCCAGGCGCTCGAACAGGGTGAAGGCATCGGCGGTCGCGCCGGCGAACCCGGCGATGACCTTTCCGCCCTCGCCCAGCCGGCGCACCTTCTTGGCGTTCGCCTTCATCACTGTCTGGCCCATCGTCACCTGACCGTCACCGGCCACGACGACGCGCCCGTTCTTGCGCACGGAGAGAATGGTCGTGCCGTGCCACGCGCTTTCGATTGAGTGTTCTGATGTCATGATCGGGATGATGTGGGTTTGTGCGAACGGTTATCAAGATATAGGGGGCGGGGTATGGGCGCACGGACAAATCCGCTCTGTCATTCCGATGCCATAAATCTATGATGCCTGCCGCTTTCGGTCCCGCGGGAGGAATATGTCGATGCGTCTGGTTGCGGCCCTGTTCGCTTTTCTGGTTCTGGCCTTTCCCGCGATTGCCGCGCCCACGCCGGTGGCGCCGGATGACGATCCGGACAATGTGCTGATCGTCCAGCTGAAGGATGGGCCGGTGGTGATCCGGATGCGGCCGGACCTGGCGCCGGGTCATGTGAAGCGGATCAAGGAGCTGGTGCGGCAGGGTTTCTATGACGGGGTCAAGTGGCACCGGGTGATCCCGGGAACGCTGGCCCAGACCGGCGATCCGCAGGGCACCGGCGCCGGCGGGTCCGGGCAGAAGATCAAGGCCGAGTTCAGCGCCGAGCCGCATCAGCGCGGCACCGTCTCGATGGCGCGGGCCGACGACCCGGATTCCGCCGATAGCCAGTGGTTCATCTGCCTGAAATCGATGCCCGACTTCAACCGCAAATACACGATCTGGGGCAAGGTCATCCGGGGCATGGAGTTCGTGAACCATATCGAAACCGGCGACCCCGACAGCGGTCATGTGAGTGAGCCGGACAGCATCGTCAGCGCCCGGATCGAAGGCGATCCGCCCAAGCCGGAGCCGCAGGCCGATGCCTCCGCCCCGCCGGCCAAAAAGCCCAAGGCCGCGGCGCATTGAATTTTCCGCGCGCCGGGACCCGCAACTGCGGCAAATCTGTCACAGAATCCGCAGCCCCCGCGCTTGGGTTTTCGGTCGCGGGTCTGCTAGATAACCGGCCATGACGAATTCGAGCCCCCCTCAGCGACTGCAAGGCCGCGCTGCCAGCGTCACAAGGAACACGACCGAGACCAGGATCTCTGTGTCGCTGGACCTGGACGGGACCGGCAAATATTCGGTCTCGACCGGCATCGGCTTCCTGGACCATATGCTGGAGCAGCTGTCGCGCCACAGCCTGATCGACCTCACGGTCAAGGCCGAGGGCGACCTGCATATCGATTTCCACCACACCACCGAGGATACCGGCATCGCCATCGGCGAGGCTTTCAAAAAGGCGCTGGGCGACCGCAAAGGGATCAACCGCTACGGCCATATGTACATCCCGATGGATGAGACGCTGACCCGGGTGGCGCTGGACCTGTCGAACCGGCCGTACCTGATCTGGAAGGTCGATTTCACCCGCGACAAATTGGGCGATATGGACACGGAGCTGTTCAAGGAATGGTTCCAGGCCTTCGCCCAGGCCGCCGGCTGCACGCTGCATGTCGAGACGTTGTACGGGACCAACAACCATCACATCGTCGAGACCTGCTATAAGGGCCTGGCCCGGGCGCTGAAGGTCGCCATCGCCGCGGACCCGCGCCAGGCGGATGCGATCCCCTCGACCAAGGGTGTGCTTTAGCAGGCTGTCACCCATGGAAACCGTCGCCATCGTCGATTGCGGGTCGGGCAACCTCAGATCCGCCGCCAAGGCCTTCGAGCGCGCTGCGTCGGAGGCGGGGGGCGGTTTTTCCATTCAGGTGACGAGCGACCCCGATACCGTGCGCCGGGCTGATCGTGTCGCCCTGCCGGGCCAGGGCGCCTTCGCCGCCGTGCTGGCCGGCGTCGCCGCCGTGCCGGGTCTGCGCGCGGCGCTGGAGGAAGTGGCGATCGACAAGGCGCGGCCTTTCTTCGGCATCTGCGTCGGCATGCAGCTGATGGCGACCCGCGGGGTCGAGCACGGCAATTATGACGGGTTTGGCTGGATTCCAGGCGAGGTGGTGGCGCTGAAACCTGCCAATCCAGCGCTGAAGGTGCCGCATATGGGCTGGAACGACCTTCGGCTCGACCGGCCCGGCCATCCGGTGATGCGCGGCGTTGAGAGTGGCGACCACGCCTATTTCGTCCATTCCTACCGTTTCGCCTGCGCCGACCGGTCGCATGAGATCGCCCATGCCGATTATGGCGGGCCGGGGACGGGGGTTCTTTCGGTTTCCGGGGCGGCGTTTCCCGGTTACTTGCCCCCCGCCGGCTCGGCCGGCTTTTCCGCCGGAGCGGGTTCCTTCGCGGGCGCGTCCGCGGCGGCGGCCGGCGCCTCGCCCGTCTTCACCTTCCACTGCTGCTGCGTGACGGCGACGGCCTTCGACACGGCCTCGCGGAACGCGGCGTAGTCGGCGACCTTCACCCGCTCGCCGAGGAGGCGCATGTCGCGGACGAGCGTCAGCTTCGTCCCGTCGGACGCCGCGGTGGAGGTGAACGTGGCGCTCGGCAGCTCGATCTTCGCGTCCCCCGGCGGCGCCGTGACCGTCCAGCCGGCGGGCAGCTCGTAGTGCGCCTCCGTGCGGAACGAGAGCGCCGTCGAGATGACGAGGAAGACGTAGTGGTAGAAGAGCCGGTACGCCAG
>CAZNNJ010000172.1:0-3975 GCA_964574305.1 uncultured Rhodospirillales bacterium
GGGTATGGCCCGACCGGGTGAGTAGGGCGAAGCAATGAGCGCGTCCTGGTTCTGTCCCCAGACGTCGTGAGCTGCTCTATCGTCGAAGAGAGCCAGGTGAAAATTGTGCACGCTCAGAATGCCGTACACCCAAGCGGCGGACATATCACCCTCGGCCAGCGCCATCTGCACTTCGGAGCACACGCGCGGGCTCATCTCGTATCCTCCCCAGCGCTTAGGCTGGTAAATGCGAAAGAATCCCGCCTCTTTGAAGTCGTTGATGGTTTCCACAGAAAGCCGGCGCTCCGCATCTTGCGCTGGTGCGCGTTCGCGCAGAACAGGAATCATGGCCCGTGCGCGAGCGATCAGTTCTTCGGGCGTCGGCGTGGTCGGCATGCAAGCCTCCAGAATGTGTGTAAATCAAGGATGCCGTTTGACACCCCCCCAGGTCCTTAACAGCAGCTATTCGGAATAGCGGTCCTAACGCCTGGCACTATGACGTATGAGCGTTTCCATCGCGGCTATTCCCCCAACCCACAAAATAAACGATAGCGTACATTTAGTTGCACTTCAAGTCATATCCGAACCCGGGGGCGGCGCTTGAGATCTGGGCGGGATCTGGGCCCCGCAGCGTAATTAGGGGGCAGCTTTGTTAAACCGAAGTAGAGGGTGATGTATGGATTCGGCAGTGCCTCAAAAACACTGAAGCCGCGAGCTTCCGAGACCGCCGGCGCCATTTTGGCTGGCGGCGCCTCTGACGATATCGGTACGGTATCGTTTACTTAATTTGACATACGGCGACGAGCATGATAGACGCGGCTTCACGAGACCGTGGCTTAGCACGGGCGCCTCTCTGACCCAGTATCGCGCGCAGCAAGCTGCTGGCGGCTATGGCAGGGACGGAAGACTGGCGGAACCGGTCAGCCTTGCGGCTCGATTCAGTTACTCGGCCCGTTGGCCATCTTGAGAAGAGGACGCCGCTGACATGGAAGTTTGCCTTAGCCTTTGTGCTACCGAAAATATCTTCGACGGCGACATTCACGCGGTATTCGATTTGGCTGAGCAGGCCGACAAGATGGGGGTCGACCAGATCTCCACTTCCGACCACATCGGATTCAACCGGGCAGCGCATGCCGAACGACTTGTCACCGATAATTTTCCGTGGGCGCTCGAGCAGCCTTGGTATGAGGCCTTCTCGGTTCTGACGGCGATCGCATTGCGCACAAAGCGTGCGCGCTTGTCGGCCTATGTCCTCATCGCTCCGCTGCGGGGGCCCGCTTATCTTGCCAAGCAGTTGGCGACCCTCGATGTGCTTTCAGGGGGACGGGTCGCGATCGGGCTTGGGGTCGGATGGCAGAAGGCGGAATACGACGCTTGCGGCGTGGAGTTCCAGGGCCGGTTTGGCTACCTGGTGGAACTCGTTTCCGCCTGCCGCGCCTTGTGGGGAAGTGCGCCGGCAAGCTTTACCGGCAAGCGCGTGCATTTCGAAGACTTCTATTCTCTGCCGCTTCCGGTGCAACGTGACCGCTTGCCCGTCTACTTCGGCTTGCCGCCCAGCCCGGCGAACTGTGCCCGGATTGCTCAGGTCGCGGATGGCTGGAGTGTGCGGCCGCTTCCGCTTCCGGAATTTGCCACGGGTGTGCGCGATATACGAACAGCGTTCGAAGCTGCCGGCCGCGACCCGTCCAAGCTCCATGTCGAGGTGATGATCCTGCCGGTCAAGCGCGACGATGGTTCGGTCGATTACGAAGCCACACGGACGTCGCTTCGTCCTTGGGTTGCGGCGGGGGCGACGATGCTGGCGGGGGTGCCGACGACCTTCTGTCGCAAACCCGAGGAGCTCGATGGCTTTCTCGAATTCCTGGTCAGCCTCAAGGACCTTCAGCCCTAAACACATCGAACCCAGAGTGTCCAATACATACTCTTCCGGGCGCAGAGTAATTCGTAAGCGAGATGTCGCGACGGGATTTTGAAATCTTGTTTTCTTGCGCCGCAACTCGGATGCCCAGGTTTTGCCTAGTTTAGAGCGTCAACTCTTTGCACTTCGTATCGCCGATGTGATCGTCGAAACCGAAGATGCACATTCGATCGTCTTTGAGGTGCCGGTCAAAGACCGCGCGCTCTTCATGTACAAGCCGGGTCAGTTCCTGACGCTGCATCTGCCGATCGGCGAAAAAGGACTGGACCGCTGCTATTCGCTTTCGTCGGCCCCTGGCGTCGATGCGGCGATGACGGTGACAGTGAAGCGCGTGAGCGGCGGAATCGCGTCGAATTGGATCTGCGACAATTGCCGTCCCGGCATGACGATCGACGTCCTGGCACCGGCGGGAGTCTTCACGCCGCGCGCGGTCGATGGAGACTTCCTATTGTTCGCTGGCGGCAGCGGCATCACGCCGGTTATGTCGATCGTCAAATCGGCGCTCGCTCAAGGCAAAGGGCGATTGGTTCTCGTCTACGCCAACCGCGACCAACGCTCGGTTATCTTCGGCAATGAACTGAAGGCGCTGGCATCGGCGCACCCGGGCCGGCTGATCGTTATCCATTGGTTGGAAAGCGTTCAGGGCCTGCCCAATGCCGAACAGTTGGCTGCGCTCGTACGGCCGTGGTGTCAGGCCGAAGCATTCATTTGCGGGCCGGAGCCGTTTATGCAGACGGTTAAAGCCGCATTGACCTCGCTCGATTGCGACCCCGCACGCGTGCACCTTGAGCGTTTCGTGTCGTTGCCGGGCGCGTCCGCCGCGAGCGGGGCCGTAAGGTCGAACGACGCCGATCGTGACGTCGTTGACTTGACGGTCGAGTTGGACGGCACTCGTCACCGTCTAGAGTGGCCGCCGGCACGGCATCTCTTGGATGTGCTGCTCGATGCGGGGCTCGAGGCTCCATTCTCGTGTCGCCTGGGGGCGTGCAGCGCATGCATGTGCCGTCTCGAATCCGGTGAAGTGACACTCGACCAGAATACGGTGTTGGAAGACGACGAGCTTGCGCAGGGATGGATTCTGGCCTGCCGGGCCAGACCGGCGAGCACTGCAGTCGCCATCACTTACGACACGCAGTGCTAACTGCGGTCACGGCAGGCTTATTGCGCACGGTAACCTGTTGGATTTCCGCATTTACAAAGCCGGAGGCTATCGATGGAGTTGCAAACCTTATTGGACGAACGGGCGATCACGCATGGGCTGGGCCGCTTCGCCCGCATCCTGGATGGGCGCGAATGGGATGCGACCCGCGAAGTGTTCGCCGACGACGTGACCTTCAACTACGGCGACGGGCGGGAGCAGACCGGGATTGCGGCGATGACCAAGCAGTTTCGCGGTTTCCTTGGCGGCTGCGGCCGGTCACAACATCTGCTGGGCAGCATCGTCATCACGGTTGAAGGCGATAAGGGTACCAGCAACGCCTATGTCCAAGCCCGGCACCAAGGCAAGAACGGCAAGGAAAATCTGCGCCTCGACTCAAACGGCGAATATGTCGATCGGTGGGAACGCCGGCCCGAGGGCTGGCGGATCGTCCGTCGCGATGTGCATTGGCTGGTGACAACGGGCGATATGACGGTTCTGGGACCGGAATAAGCTTACGCCTGACCGCCATCAGCCGCCGCGCGATGGCGCCCTTTCCCGCCCTCGGGATCAGCGTCGCCACGATCATGGAGGCTGTGCCGACCAGCGCAATCGACCAGCCGACCCGCTTTCGCGATGGGGTAGTGCCCCGACACGACAGCCAACAGCTGGGGCGTCCTGTTCACGTCGCGGATGTTCCACCAGGCTCGCGTCCCGGGCCGGGGCGATGCGCAATCCTAAGCGCGCGCCCCAACCTGTTGCATAAGTAAACGATATCGTACTAATATCGAGGTCGGTGGGTAATGCGCGCGTGCTCAGAGGCATCACGAGCCTGGGCAAAGTGCATAGACCGTCGGCGAGTCATCGATGGGATCCCGGCTCGGCAGGGGGGACAAGCGTGACGATTAACTTGAACTGAGGCCAAAGATTTCAATTTTCT
>CAZNNJ010000172.1:3985-9132 GCA_964574305.1 uncultured Rhodospirillales bacterium
GATTAACGTGTACTACTGCCAAGAATTCGGTGTTTTCGTCGTGGGTAGCGGTGGTGGTGCGCTAACGGCAGCCAATCGGGCGCACGACCTGGGCTTTACTGTTCTCGTCATCGAGAAAACGAATCTTTATGGTGGCACGACGGCTCGGTCGGGTGGCGGTTGCTGGATCCCGAACAATGAAGACATCCTTCAAAAAGACTCGCCGGATGCGGCATTAACCTTTCTGAAGTCCTGCACCGAAGGGCGCGTTCCAGAGAGCAAGCTGCGCGCGTATATTGAGAATGCGGTGAAAACCGTAGCCTATCTGCGCGATCATGTCGGCGTTCGTTTCCTAACGCACCCGACCTATCCTGACTATATGCCGGGGCCTGGTGCCCTTCCGGGCGGCCGCACGATGTTTCCGGAGACCTTTGATCGGAACGCGCTCGGATCAGAGCTCGCCAGGCTGCGTCTTGACGGCGCTACCGTTTTCTTCGGGCGCTACAGTGTGCCGGCGCATGTCAGCGTAGCAATGTTACGCAGGGCTCCGGGCTGGATGCTGAAATTTGCCCGCCAGGTGATGCGCTACTGGCTCGATATCCCGCAGCGGCTTCGGAGCAAGGACGATCGCGCGCTCAACAATGGCGTCGCGCTCATAGCAGGGTTGCGCAAGGGGTTAATCGACCGCGATGTGCCGCTGGCGCTCGAGACGCCGCTCCTCGATCTGCTCGCGGAGAACGGCCGCGTCGTCGGCGCGGTCGTGCGGCATAAAGGGCGCGAGATCACGATCAAGACGCGAAACGGCGTGATACTGGGCGCCGGCGGCTTCGAGCAGAGTCAGGAACTGCGCGAACGGCACCTGCCGAAACCGACGAACAGAGCCTGGAGCCTGACGCCCGAGGGCGCAAATACGGGAGACGCGCTGCGCGCGGCCATGGCGATCGGCGCGGCCACGGAATTCCTGGACCTCGTATGGTGGGCGCCCACCATGAAGATTACGCTACCGGATACCGGTGCCGAGACAAGCGTTACCCTCATGATAGATCGTGCCTTTCCAGGCAGCATTACGGTCAACCAACTCGGCAAGCGCTTTGCCAATGAAAGCTTGTCTTACAACGACTTCGGCTGCGCGATGTTGCAGGACAATGAGAAAACCGGCGGTGCCAGCCTACCTGCCTGGATGATCTTCGATACGGCCTTTCGCAGGATACACCCATCGGGCGCGATGCTGCCGGCATCGGTCATGCCCGATCATAAGCTCCCACGAGACTGGCTCGGCAAAGTCTACTATCGGGCGCAAACACTGCGCGAGCTGGCGCAGCAAATCGGAATTGACGCCCAGGTGCTGGAAGAAACGGTGGATCGCTTCAATGGCTTTGCCGCTACCGGTGTGGATGAAGATTTCCAACGCGGCAGCAACGCCTACGACCATTTCTTCGGTGACGAAAATGTGAAGCCGAACCCCAGTCTCGGACCGCTCAAGACGCCGCCTTACTACGCCATCCCGATGAATCTCGGCGATATCGGCACCAAGGGGGGACTAAAAACCGA
The DNA here is from genome assembly GCA_964574305.1 of uncultured Rhodospirillales bacterium. Lineage (GTDB taxonomy): Bacteria > Pseudomonadota > Alphaproteobacteria > BOG-932 > Roseiterribacteraceae > BOG-932. The sequence continues at coordinate 5,516 of CAZNNJ010000172.1, forward strand.
CGAATTCGCCGTTGTGCTCGATCAGAACGGCGACCCAATCGAAGGGCTTTACGCGATCGGCAATACAAGTGCCGCGGTCACGGCTGCGTCCTATCCCGGTGCTGGCGCCACTCTGGGGCCCGCGATCACTTTCGGTTTCATCGCCGCCAATCACCTGTCCAGCGTTCGGCGCCTCCAAGACGTGACGCCTGCAGCGGAATTGATGCAAGCGCAATAGAGAGTGGGCAAATCAACACCCATCGCAGCAACTGGCCATTGCCGGCGGATGCTGAAGAGGCGCACCCGGCGGAAACGCTTTTGGAAATCCTGAACACAACCGGAAGAGTGCGAAAACGTGAACATCGCCGAACTCAGCTACGTCGTCGTAGGCACGACCAAACTCGATCGTTGGCGGACCTATGGCACTGAGGTTCTTGGCATGCAGGCAGTCGACGCGCCGGACGGCGGCCTGTACCTCAAGATGGACGGAAGAGATTTCCGTGTCTTGATACAGAGCCGGGAAACGGACGCACTTGCAGTGTCGGGCTGGAGCGCCAACGATGAACGGAGCTTCAATAGAATCCGGGCGAATCTTGAGAAAGCCGGAGTGGAGGTGATCCCCGTCACCGAGGCTGACCGGAAGTTACGCAAGGTACAGAATGTCTTCGCCTTCAAGGATCCGGAGGGCCTGACGCACGAGGTTTCTTGGGGGCCCATCGCGGGCTTCACCAAATTTGTTTCGCCGATTGGCACTCAGTTCGTCACCGGCGATTTGGGTATGGGACATGTGGTGCTGCCGGCGGTCAACCTCGAAGCGACCGTAGCCTTCTGGACCGAGGTGATGGGGTTTGGCCTTTCCGATCTGCTGCACATTACACTGGGGGAAGGGGTGCCGCCGATCCGCATCTATTTTCTCCATTGCGGCGCCGGACGACAGCACAGCTTGGCGTACGCAGAAATCGCCGCTTCGACCGGCTGTATTCATTTAATGGTAGAGGTCGATTCGGTGGATGAGGTCGGTCGGGCTCTAGACCGCATCGATCAAAAAGGTGTGAGGTTGGTTACGACCTTGGGCAGACACGTCAATGACGACATGATCTCGTTCTACATGATGACGCCGAGTGGTTTTCAGATGGAATACGGCGCCGGCGGGTCGGTTAAGGACTGGAGCACTTACAAGGTGTTCGAGTCCACTCGGGGCAGCCACTGGGGTCATAAGTATCTCGGAACCTGAGGCATCGGCGTCACCCGGTTCGCGTTTCCCGGCGTCAAGTTTACTCTGCTTCGTGTTGTCGGCGCGCCGGAGCGATTGCTCCGTATGCTATTCCTGCCGAAGCATTTGCCGGCGGGCTTAGAGGCTGGGAATAGCGTCTCGTCCGAGCACGGCGCGTGCCGCGCCGCGGATCGCGCCTTCGATATAGCCGATGCCCGTACCGTCACCGATTTCTGAGACGGACAGCCCAGTGGCACGCAGCGCGTCCGCGAGGGCGGAGTCACCGCGGGCTCCCCTGGCAACGATGACATGGTCCGCTGCGATACCCTGCGGGATGTCGTCTACGCCGACAAAATGCACTGCGTCCTTGTCGATGCGGATCTCGCGCGCGCCTGTATAGAGTGTGACACCGTGCTCACGCAGTTCCGCGACAAGCCGCATTCTGCGCACGAGGGTCAACCCCCGCCCCATCTTCGGGCCTTCCTCGATGACCGATACATCGCGTCCGCGCTCTATCAGGAATTCTGCCAACTCGAGGCCGACAAGTTCACCACCGACGATCACAATCCGCTTGCCCAGGGGCATCCACTGGTGCGTCGCCTGGCGCACGAATTCGAGATTTCCGGTGAGACCGGTGGCCGCGCCGATCTTGGTTGCGAACCGGGTCGCGACGCTGGTCTTGCGCCTGAGAGCGTCTGAGTTCTCGCCAAGCATCATCCGTCTCAGGTCGTCTCCGCTGAGCACATGATTCAGATTCGCGCCGGCGATCGGCGGCATCTCGCGCACGGCGCCGGTTGCCACAATGACATGGTCAGGCTGAAGCGACTGAATCAGGGCTGGTGTTGCTTCCGTCCCAAGTCTTATCTCGACCCCGGCTTTCGCGACCTGCTCGCGAAGCCAAGCGAGCAGCCGCTCGTTGGGTGCGTAGGCGAGGGCGGCAAAGCGCAGCGTGCCGCCGAGCTGATCGCTCTTCTCGATCAGGATGACGTGATTATTCGAACCACCGAGCCGGCGCGCGGCTTCCATACCGCCCGGGCCACCACCGATCACCACGTAGCATTTGCCCAAAGGCGGCCGAGACTGCGGCAGCAAATATTCAAATCCCGTCTCGGGTCGGACAGCGCAGCGCACCTGTTGGCCGAAATAGGCGGTGCTGACGCAAGTATAGCAATAGATGCAGGGGCGAACGTCCTCTGGGGTGCCGGAGGCTAGCTTTGCAGGAAGCATCGGGTCGGCAAGCAACTTGCGACCCATGGCGAGAAAATTGAACTTTCCGGCACCGATCTTGGCATCGGCGCTGTCGACCTCGATGCGGCCGGACGCAATTACCGGCACCATCACCTGCGCCTTGATCGCAGCCGCCGCAGGAATATTTGCTTCGGGCTCATGTGGGATGTTGGAGGCGGAGTGGAGCTTTCCCTGCTCCATGTCGTGATAGGCAGTAACGGTGATCGCGTCGACGCCTGCCTGTTCGAGCATTCGGGCAACCTGTTTCGCGTCGTCCAACGTGCCGCCGATCGCTTTCCCCAGTTCCCGGGAATCAATTTTTGCCCAAACGGGGAAGTCCTGTCCCACCGCGGCGCGCACGGCGCGCACGACTTCCAGCAGCAGACGTGCACGATTCTCCAGGCTGCCGCCGTACGCGTCGGTGCGCTTGTTGCTGGAAGGCGAGAGGAAGGAAGAAATCAGGTATCCGTGCGCGCTATGAATTTCGATCCCATCGAACCCCGCGGCGCGCGCTCGCCTCGCCGCATCGGCAAATTGGCCGATGGCGACCGCGATGTCTTCGCGCCCGAGGACCTTGATCGTCGGCGCGGCACCGCCGGCCGTCGCGCTTTCCTCCGGCAGGAGGGCGTCCAGGAAACTGCCCTTGAACGGGCCGGGAGGGGAGGGAGCCCAGAGCGGGTGCCCCATTTTCCCCGATGGGAACGCCATCAGTCCGCCGTGATGGAGCTGTGCCGCGATCTTGCAGCCGTGAGTGTGCACAGCGTCGGTCAGCCGTCGCAACCCTGGCAGAAAGCGGTCATCGGAAATGGCGCTCTGGTTCGTCTGAACCGCGCCCGCCGGCCACGCCACGCCCAGGATGCCGGTTATAATCAGTGCTGCGCCGCCTCGCGCCTGTTCCGAATGGTACGCGATCAGGCGATCCCCGCAGCTGCCGTCGTCCTCGGACAGGCTGACACCCATGGCCGTGACGAAGATGCGATTGCGCAGCTCCATCGTTCCGATCCGTCCGGGTGACAACAGATGGCGGTGTTTCGGCGTGGCGTCGCGCGCGCTTCTGGCCAAGGCATGCTCCCCGGGTATTGGGTTCAGAACCCGCCCATGATGGGGCTGTCTTAACGAACCGCAAAAATAAGTACGATATCGTTTAGTTTATGTCGCGCCGCATTCAAAATGGCAAGGACATTCCTGAAAAGCCGCC
>CAZNNJ010000173.1:0-9131 GCA_964574305.1 uncultured Rhodospirillales bacterium
CATCACACTCAGTGAAGAAGTGGCTCACTGGGCCCGCAAGAAAGCCGCGGAGGACCGAGGGTGTCGGGCGGGCGTTCCATCGGCTCAAGAACTTCGTCGCCCGGCGCAAGAAGCGCCTACTGATCGTCGAGGACAACCCCGCCGAGCAGATGAGCGTGGCCGAACTGTTGGGCCACGAGGATATCGAGATACTGACGGTCTCGACCGGCGGCGAGGCCCTGGACGCGATCCGCAACGAGGCGATCGACTGCGTCGTCCTCGACCTGCGCCTGCCCGACATGTCGGGGTTCGACCTGCTGGAAACGATCAAGGACGATGCCGTCCTTTCCGACCTGCCGATCGTCGTCTTCACCGGGCGTGAGCTGTCCCCCGAAGAGGATGCGCGGTTGCACACAATGGCCCGCAGCGTCGTGGTCAAGGGCGTGGAATCGCCCGAGCGCCTGCTCGACGAGACCGCGCTCTTCCTGCACCGGATCATCGCCGACCTGCCGCCCGAGAAGCAGAGGATGATCGAGCGTTTGCACAGCTCGGACGAGGATCTGATCGGCAAGAAGGTGCTGGTCGTCGACGATGACGCCCGCAATATCTTCGCGCTCAGCAGCGTTCTCGAACGCCGCGGCATGCAGGTGCTCACTGCCACTACCGGCAAGGAAGGCATCGCGCTGCTGGAGGAGACGCCGGATATCGCAATTGTCCTTATGGACATCATGATGCCCGAAATGGATGGTTATCAGACGATGGACGTGGTGCGGTCGAACCCTGCATTCCGCCGTCTGCCGATCATTGCACTCACCGCCAAGGCGATGAAGGGCGATCGGGAGAAATGCATCGAGGCCGGCGCGTCCGATTACCTGGCCAAGCCGGTCAACACGGAGCAGCTGATATCGGCGCTGCGCATGTGGCTGCATCGCTAAAAGGACCGCAAGTTGGACGCGAAGATGAAGACCAACATTCTGTTGGTCGACGACCAGCCGGCCAAGCTGCTCAGCTATGAGCTGATCCTGGCCGAGCTGGACGAGAATCTGGTCAAGGCGGGATCGGCCACCGAGGCCTTGCAGAGGCTGCTGACGACCGACTTCGCGGTCGTGCTGATCGACGTGTGCATGCCCGAGCTCGACGGTTTTGAGCTGGCCAAGATGATCCGTGAGCATCCGCGCTTCGAGAAGGTGGCGATCATCTTCGTTTCCGCAGTGCAGGTGAACGAGCTCGACCTGGTCAGAGGCTATGCGGCCGGCGCGGTCGACTATGTGCCGGTGCCGGTGGTGCCAGAGCTGCTGCGGGCCAAGGTCAGGGTATTCGTCGATCTCTATCGCAAGACACGGCAGCTCGAGGTGCTGAACCAGGAGCTGGAGCAGCGCGTCGCCGAACGCACCGCCGAGCTGGAGAAGACCAACCAGGAACTGGAGCTACGGGTCGATGAGCGGACGCGCGAGCGCGAGGCCGCGCTGGCGCAGGTCCATGAGATGCAGAAGCTGGAAAGCCTGGGGCAGCTGACTGGCGGCGTGGCGCACGATTTCAACAATCTGCTGATGGCGGTGATCTCCAATCTGGACCTGGCGAAGACTCAGCTGTCAGGCAACCTGAAGGTGCTGAAGCTGCTCGACGGCGCCATCGCGGGAGCCGAGCGCGGCGCCACCCTCACCAAGCGTATGCTGGCCTTTGCCCGCCGGCAGGATCTGAAGCCGGAGATCGTCGACGTTGCCGAGCTGGTGGCGAACATGACGGAGATGCTCGCGCGCTCGCTCGGCCCCACAATCCGGATCGAGACCGTATTCCCGCCCAACCTCCCGCCGATCGAGGCCGACCCCAACCAGCTGGAGCTGGCGCTGCTCAATCTCGCGCTCAATGCCCGCGATGCGATGCCGCTGGGCGGCCTGCTCAGAATCAGCTCGCGCGGTCAGGCGGTCGCTGCCAATGCAATCCCGCATCTGGCGGCAGGCGAATATGTTTGCCTGTCGGTCAGCGATACCGGCTGCGGCATGGACGAGGCGACGCTGAAGCAGGCGGCCGAGCCGTTCTTCACGACCAAGGGGCTGGGCAAGGGCACCGGGCTCGGCCTGTCGATGATCGACGGGCTTGCGGCGCAGTCCGGCGGCACCATGCGGCTGATCAGCGAGCTCGGCCGCGGCACCACCGTCGAGGTCTGGTTGCCGCGGTCGCATCAGGCCAAGGCGGTCGGCCAGCCGGCGGCGGCGATGGCCGGCGACCGGGGCTCATCCGCCTTCACCATCCTGGTGGTCGATGACGATGTCATGATCGCGGAGGTCACAGCGGCGCTGCTGGAGGATCTGCAGCATTCCGTGATCGTCGCCAATTCGGCATCCGAGGCTCTCGACCGTCTTCGCGAGCGCGGCGACGTCATCGATCTTATGCTGACCGACCATGCGATGCCGGGGATGACCGGCGTCGAACTGGCTGCCAAGGCGCACGAAACCTGGCCCAATCTGCGCATCATCCTGGCTTCGGGCTATGCGGAAATCCCGACGGGCGAGGGGCACGGCCTGTTCCGGCTGGCGAAACCCTATCGCCGGGAGGAACTCGAAGCGGGCGTGGCCAATGTCATGACCGACTATGGCGGGAGCGGAACGCCACCTGTCGACCGCGGGGCCGCGCCGCTGATCCGGGCCGCGAGCTAGGCCTCAGACCACGTCTTCGTATCGTCCGGAAGGATCGCTTGCGGGCTGGTCTGTACCGTAATTGCGCCTGCTCGGGAACAACTCGCCTTGCTGACGACTTATTCACGCTGGGACACTGGCGTTTTCTCAATCCACTCGGGCGAACGATATGGATTCTCAAAGGCTTGCTGGAGCATGGACCGAAATTGCGAGGCAAGTTTTGGCCGGTCGGCCGACGACAATCAGCAGCGGTTCGGCCCATGTCTGAAGCCCATGGCTAAAGGATGCGTCTATATCGTCGATGACGATTTCGCGATGCGGGATTCGCTGGAAATGCTGCTCGCCGCGCAGGACTATGAGACCAGACCGTTTCGCGACGGCAACGAATTCCTGCAGGCGGCGCCCTTCCTGCCGTTCGGCGTGCTGATCGTCGATCTGCAGATGCCGGGCATCGACGGGCTCGAGATGATCGACCGGCTGAAAGCCCGGAAGATCAGGTTCCCGGTCGTCCTCATCACCGGCTACGGCAATATCACGGTCGCTGTAAGGGCAATGCGCGCCGGCGCGATCGATTTCGTCGAAAAACCATTCGCCAGCGAGACCATCCTCGCCAGCATGGAGCTTGCCCTCGCCAGCGTGAACGTCCCGCCCGAGGGCGAGATCAAGCGGGAGGTCGTGGCGCAACGCCTGACGCGGCTGTCGCGCCGCGAGCATGAGGTGATGACCCGCCTGGTCGCGGGCAATTCCAACAAGGTCACCGCGCTCAATCTGGGGCTCAGCCCACGAACCGTGGAGATTCACCGCGCACGGGTGATGGAGAAGATGCAGGCGCGCAGCCTCTCGGAGCTGGTCCGGCTGGCGATCGTCGCGGGCATCAATCCCGACTGCTGAAGCGAAAACTAAGCCGATTGGCAGTGCGCGTCCCACCGCGCCGACAAAGCGTGGCGGATCGCGTTCAGGATCGCCTTGTGCTGGGTCGGCTTGCGGAGCACCTCAAGTACCCCGGCCGCGTCGGCGCGCCTCTCGATCGTCGCATCGGTGAGGCCGGTGATCAGGATCGACGGATAGGAGAAACCCCGCCGTTTCAGCTCGGTCAGCAGGTCGATCCCGGTCATCTCCGGCATATGGTAGTCGACCAGCAGGCAGGCGGTTCTGCCCTGGAAATTACTCTGCAGGAATTCCGCGCCGGAGGCGAAGCAGCGGACGGAAAATCCATGCGCCTCCAGCAGCGTGCCGACCGAATCGCGGACCGCGTCATCGTCATCGACGATGGATATGAAGCGGTTCTTCACCGAAACCCGGTCAATGGCGGCGCTTTGCGCCATGGGATGGTCCATTCCGATTTCTTTGGGTGCTTGAGAACGTGGCCCCGAATTCATGAAGATCAACCACGCAACCTGCCTCGGATTCCAGGCATGCGGTAAAAGGCGTCTTGCGAATCTGCCATGGGGCGGAAAAAGGACACTGTGACAATGTCGTGATCGACGGGGCATGGCTAATCGGCTGTCCCGTTCGGTCCCGGCACGGTGAAGCGGAAGATGGCGCCGTCACCAGGTGACGATTCCGCCCAGATCCGCCCGCCATTGGCCTCGACGATCGAGCGGCAGATCGACAGCCCGACGCCCATGCCCTGTGGTTTGGTCGTGACGAAGGGCTTGAATACATCGCCGTTCAGCTTTGCCGACAGGCCGGGCCCGTTATCGGCGACGCTGATCTCGATCGCGCCGGGCTGGGCCAGCTGCGTCTGGACCGTTATCTGGCCGCGGGCGCCATTCAGCGCCTCCCCGCCACTCATCGCCTCCATGGCGTTGCGGATCAGGTTCACCAGCACCTGCTGAATCTGGACGCGGTTGACCGTGGCCCATTCGGCCGCCTCCGAAAGGTTCGTCTGGACGACGGCGCCGCGCTGGCTGCCGAGCTGGGCCAGGGTGATCGCATCCTGGATCACGACACTCAGATTCTCGGGCCTGCGCACCGCCTCGCCCTTGCCGACGAAGGCGCGCAGATTGCCGACGACATCGCTGGCCCGCTCGGCCTGGAGCGCTGCTTTTTCGAACGCTGCGCGCCCCTTCGCGACGATGTCCGGATTGTCGGAATCCAGCATCGTCAGGCCGGCGCGGATATAGTTGCCGATCGCTGCCAGCGGCTGGTTGATCTCGTGGGCGAGGGTCGAGCTGATCTGCCCCATCGCGGAGAGCCGCGAGACATGCAGAAGCTCGTCCTGCATCTCGTGCATCCGGGTTTCCGCGCTCTTACGTTCGGTGATGTCGTCGCCCGAGCTCAGCGTGCCGCAGAACGCGCCGTTGGCATCGGCGACGATCCTGGTTCGCCAGGCGATGATCCGCCGATCTCCATCCCGCGTCAGGATGGGATATTCCTCGAAGTCGAGCTCTGTCTCCAGGCGGTCCTTGAAGCTGTTGAAGCGGCCACGTTCGGTCTCGCGCCCTTCCTCGGGCAGGAAGCAGTCGATCCAGCTCCGGCCCAGGACGTCTTCCGGCCCGTCGAAACCCAATATGGCACAGCCGCGCTTGTTGATCAGCGTGACTGCGCCGCCGGCATTCAGCGACAGGATCATCACGCCGGCGACGTCGAGATAGCTCTGGGCCGTGTCCCGCTCGCGGCGGATTCTCTGCTCGGTCTTTCTAAGCATTTCCGCCGCGCGCCGCCGCTCCAGGGCGATCTGGATCGTTGCGTGCAATTCGCGCTCGGAAAACGGCTTCAGCAGATAGCCGTATGGCTGGGTTTCGCGGGCGCGCTTGAGCGTGGCTTCTTCCGACGACCCGGTCAGGTAGATCACCGCCGGGCTCATCGCCTCAGGAATCCGCGCCGCGGTTTCGATGCCGTCCATCCCGCCCGAGAGGCGGATATCCATCAGCACCGCGTCGGGCCCGGTGTCGGCGATCTGCCTGAGGGCTTCCTCACCGGAGGAGGCTATGCCGACGACATCGTATCCCAGCGTTTCGAGCTGCCAGGACAGGTCAAGCGCGATCGCCGCGCTGTCTTCCACAACCAGTATCTTTTCCGCCTTCACTGTCGTTCACCCCTTCGACAAGCCTGCGTTGATCGGTTGCGCGAAATCCCGGATGCGCCGAACCGGCAGGGCGCATCGGGCGCCCCCGCCGGTCGGGCCTTATGATTCAGAAAGTTGGGGCTCAGGCCGCGTTCGCATGCAGGTTCTTCCGTGTCCGCCCGATGACGTCCCGGATCGTGATCTTTTTGAGTTGTCCCGACCAGCGCTGCGCCAGGTCACGGCACAGCGGCTGCACGATCTCGCTGCCGAGGCGCGTGGCCGGCTGCTGCTCGTCGTGCGAGGCCCGGCTTTCGGACCGTTCGGCGACGGCCTCGATCTCCGCCAGGTCGATCTCGTCGCTCCCGCGGCCCAGCCGATAGCCGCCGCGCGGTCCGCGGATGCCGCTCAGAATGCCCGCGCGGACCAGTTCCTGCATCACCGGCTCGAGATAGCGATTGGGTATTCCCTGCCGCTCGCTGATTTCACTGCTGCGGACAGGCTTGTCGCCTGCATTGCAGGCTATGTCGAGAACAGCCTCGATGGCGAACAAGGTCTTTTTCGACATGATCAGCATGGTGGCTCCTTTCCAACGCAGACAATCGCTGTGTTGAGAACCGCTTGAAGGGGCGAGTGTTCCGCGCTGCGGTATTTTGCGCCACGGCGGCAGTTACCATTTCTTGGGTTCGCGGGTGTCCTTCGCTGGACGCGGAGCGCCCGGTGATCCAGATTGGCGGGCGACGCAAGGCGGACGGGCATGGAAATCGAGCTGAAATTCGCGCTTTCGCCGCAGCGGCAGCGCAATGTCGAAAAACTGCTCGGGAAATCGGCTCGCGCCGTGTCCGGGCCGGTGCGCCGGCATGAGGTCACCCAGTATTTCGATTTCGCCGATCTGGCGCTGTTCAAGGCTGGGTTCAGCCTGAGGGTGCGCCAGTCCGACAGCGGGTATGTGCAGACGCTGAAATCCCTGTCCGGAGAGGGCGGGGCCGCGCTGGTGCGGTTCGAGCGCGAATGGATGCTGATGCGCAACCGGCTGGACGTCACCAGGCTGGCGGGCACGCCGGTCTCCAGCCTGATGGCGACGCGGCGCGAGGCGCCGATACGCCAGGTTTTCACCACCGATATCAACCGCGCTGTCTATACGCTGGCGCTCAAGGACGATGCCGTCGTCGAGGTTGCGGTCGATAACGGCCATGTCCGCTCAGGCGAAAATGCGCAGCCGATCCACGAGATCGAGCTCGAGCTCAAGGCCGGAACCACGACGGCGCTCTACCGCTTTGCCTCGGCGCTGCACGAATCCTGCCATCTCGCGATCAGCGCGGACAGCAAGGCGATGCGCGGCTATCGGCTGGCGGCGCGCAGTAAATTCGAGGCGCGGAAGGCCTACGAGATCGAACTGCCGCATGATGTGACCGTCGCCGAGGGGTTCCGGCGCATCGTCGGCAGCGGCATCGGCCAGCTGGCCGCCAACCTGCCGTTTTGCTCGATCGACGACCCGGAGCCGCTGCATCAGGCGCGGGTGGCGGTGCGCCGGATTCGTTCTGCGCTGACCCTGTTCGAACCCTATCTCGATCCCGAGGCCGCCGGCCGCTTCGAGGCGACGCTGAAACGCTTCGGCCGCATCCTGGGCGAGGCGCGCGACCGCGACGTGTTCATCAAGGAGCTGGCCGGCGAGAGGGCGGAGGACCGGCAGAACGGCGCCTGGCTCGACATGGTCGTGCCGCCGATCGAGGCCGAGCGGCGGGCCGCTTACCGCGGCGTCCAAACACTGATCAAGTCGGCGGAGCCCACCGGCTTCATCCTGGCGCTGGCCGGCTGGGCCGAGAATGGCCTGTGGCTGCGGCCTGATGGCGAATTCGCGCACCTGCCCAATCTCAAGCTGACCGCGATCGCGCCGGAGATGCTGGATCGGCTCGCCGCCAAGGCGAGCAAGCGCGGCCGGCGGCTGAAGGACCGGTCGCTGACCGAGCTGCACGCGCTGCGTAAAACGCTTAAAAAATTGCGCTATTGCGCCGAATATTGCGAGGCGCTCTACAAGCACAAGCGGGTCAAGAACTATCAGGACCGGGCCAAGGAGCTGCTGGAGGTGCTAGGCGCGCTCAACGACACGGTCGGCGCCGAGGCGCTGCTGGATACGCTCGATACCAAGGATGCGGTCCTCACCCCCGGCATCGGCCTCATCAGCCGTGTGTCGAACGCCAACCGCGAGAAGGCGCTGAAAAACCTGCCCAAGGCCTGGAAGGCATTCGCGGCGGAGACGCCCTTCTGGGCATGATGTCCACGGGCTTAGCCTTTCTCCGGCCCCAGCCGGTCGAGGCGCAGGCGGTGGCGGTTGTCGCTCAGGCGATAGGCGCCACCCATCACCGCCGAGACCGCGCCGATCCCGGTGCCGCCGGCGATCAGGAACATGATCAGGATCTGGTATTTCACCGCCTGCTCCGGCGCGACGCCGCCCAGGATCTGGCCGGTCATCATGCCCGGCAGCGAGACGATGCCGGTGGCCGACATGCTGTTGATGATCGGCATCAGCGCACTGCGGAGCGCCTGTCGGATCACCGGCGTCATCGCTTTGCGCCGCGTCGCGCCCAGCATCAGCTGAGCCTCGACGGCGGCGCGGCGGGTGGTCAGGCCGTTGACAAGGCCTGAGATGCCAAGCGCGATGCCCGTCATCCCGTTGCCTAGGATCATGCCCCGCACCGGGATGGCATAGCCCGGATAGTACCAGGGGTTGGAGCGCAGCACCGTCGCCAGGGCGAAAACGCTCACCACCATCGGCCCGATCATCATGCAGACGGTGCCGAGCCCATAGGACCAAAGGCCGCCCAGCGGCCGGTCCTGGCGCGCGGCGATCTCCCGCCCGGCAAACAGCGCCATGCCCAGCGCGGCCAGGCTGGTCCAGAACGGGGAGACGACGGCGAACAAGGCCGTCAGGATCAGCCCCATGATCGCAAGCTGCACCACCATCCGCACCCCGGCGACCAGGATGCGGTTGTGGACTCCCAGCTCGAGCGCGACCGACAGGGCGGCATTGATGAAAATGAAGATGCTGCCGAGTGCGATGTCGCCGTAGCTGAGCGTGAGATAGTCGGTCACGGCGCCTCCTCCCGCACCGTGCCGCCCTCGACATGCAGGATGCGCTTTGCCACGCGCCTGGCCTGCTCGGGGTCGTGGGTGACCCACAGTACCGACATGCCGTCGGCGACGAGTTCGAGGATCAAGGTTTCGACCGCCTTGACCATTGCGCCGTCCAGCGCCGCCGTCGGCTCATCGAGCAGCAGGATGCGCGGCCGCACTGCCAGGGCACGGGCCAGCGCCAGCCGCAGCCGTTCGCCGGTCGAACAGCGCAATACCGGCCAGGTCCTTGCCTCGTCGGTCAGGCCGACACGCTCGATCAGCTTCAGGGCGTCCGACCAGTTCTCGAAATGCTCGCCGATCGTGTCCGCCCACCAGCCGGGCTCGGCCGGCACATAGGCTACGCGGGCGCGCCACAGCGGGGCCGGGATGGGGGG
>CAZNNJ010000174.1:0-9107 GCA_964574305.1 uncultured Rhodospirillales bacterium
CGCAAGGTCTATTTTCCGGTCGAAACCTGGAAGACCTCGGCCGGCCGCCATGTCGAAAATTTCAACGACATTTCCCATTTTCCGTGGGTCCATGTCGCGAGCTTCGGCGGAGATACCGAGGCGCCGGTGCCGGGCTACGAGGTTGAGCATACCGAGTACGGTCTCAGCTTTTGGGTGCCCTACACGGAAGGCTTCAATCGCTTCGACGATGGGGTGAAGGCAAATACGCGCGACGTCGTCTATCGGTACGAGCTGACGCTGCCCTTTGCGACGCTGCTCAAGATCGAGCCGAAGGGCTCGAATTACGTGCAATATTTCGCCGACGTCGCTGCCCCGGTGTCGGCCCGCGAAACCCGAATATTCCAACTTTTCACCGACACGACCGGCAATCCGGACGAGGAATTCTGGCGCCGCGACCAGCGTACCATCAATGCCGAGGATGTCGGCCTGGTGGAAGGGCAATATCCGGCCGAGTTGCCGCTCGATCTTCGCACGGAGATGCACATCCCGGCCGACCGCATGTCGATCGAATATCGCCGCGCGCTGGTTGCGAAATTCGGGCTCGGCGCGCCGGCGCGCGCGCCAGGCGGTGTTCTTGGATAGAGAACGTTCGGTTGTCCTTTTGAGACTTTTGCGGTGCAGCATTGCGCCGCAGGATGCATCCTCGGTTTCGACGGAGACGCAATGCCGGTTGCCCTGAAGATGGACGGCGAGGCTCACGGCGTTGGCTAGGGCGGCGGCCGTTGCCGCCGATGCGCGGCTGGACCCCCGGGATGCGGACGCCGGCGCTGCGCTGCATCCTGCCCCTCATCTTGCAAGGCCGGCGGCACTCGCCGCCGATCCTCCTCCTCTCTATCGCCGCTGGAGCCGCGCGGCGCTCGCCCAGGCGAATACGACGCCCATGCGCGAGCTGGTTTCGGGCCTGACGACCTTCGGCGCGGTCAGCTATGTCATCGTCGTGAACCCGGCGATCGTCAGCGCGGCGGGGCCGGATGTGCGATCTTTGATCGTGGTCACGGCGCTGGTCAGCATGTTGGGCACGCTGATCATGGCGCTCCTGGCCGATCTGCCGGTCGCACTTGCCCCCGGCATGGGGATGAATGCGGTTTTCGCCCAGACGATCGTGGTCCGCATGGGTGTTCCTTATTCGACTGCCCTGGTTATCGTGTTCGTCAGCGGCGCTGCTTTCCTGGCTTTGGCGGTGACCCGGCTCAGGTCCAAAATCATGCAAGGCTTCCCGGAACCGGTGCTGATCGGCATGCAGGGCGGGCTTGGCCTGTTCATCGCCTATCTCGGCCTGCTGAACGGCGGGCTGGTGGTCAATTCCGCGCAGGGACCCCAGTTCGGCGATCTTGCAGACCCGGCGGTGCTGCTGGTGGCGTTCGGCGTCCTGCTGACCCCGATGCTGCTTGCGAGAAGGGTGCCGGCGGCGCTGCTGCTCTCGATTGCCGTCATGGCCGGAGCCGGCTTGTTCCTCCACCGTGCCGGCGGCAAGCCGATGGTGGAAATGCCGGCGCGCTGGTTCGACTTTCCGCGCATTCCATCCGAACTGTTTTTCGACCTCGATTTCAGCGATTACGTTCACAGCTTCGTCAGGCTGTTCCCGGTCACGCTCTACTTCCTCATTTCGACCTTCTTCTATACGGGCTCGACACTCATCACCGTCCTGCGCCGGGCCGATATGGACGGGCCGAACGGCTCCATCATCTATGAGCGCCGTGCCTATGCCGCCGATGCCGTTGCCACGGTCCTGGGCGCGGCACTCGGAAGCTGCACGGTCGGGGCCTATGTCGAATCGGCGGCGGGGGTAGAGGCGGGCGGCCGCACCGGCCTGTCGGCGCTGGTCGTCGCCGTGCTGTTCGCGGTGGCGCTCGTCGCCTGGCCCCTGATCGATGCCATTCCGACCGAGGCCACCGCTCCGGCTCTGGTGATTACCGGCATCCTGATGCTGGACGTCATCTCGGCGATCGATGTGACGGCCCCTGAAGCCATGGTGCCGCCCCTGCTGATGATGCTGGTGACGGTGGTCACATCCGACCTGATGATGGCGCTTTGCCTGGGCTGCTTCTCATACACGCTGATCGTGCTTGCGCGCGGGCGCCGGCAGGCGCTCACGCCGATGCTGATCGGCCTCGATGCTGTTCTTGCCATTTATCTAATCGTGATGAGCGCAACCGGATGAGAAAGCAGATCGCACTCGGTGTCATTCCGAAGGAAACCCCATTCTCCTGGCGCTATCCCGGCGCCTTTGCCGAAGGCGATCATGATTTCGATCACTTCCGGGTGATCGCGCGGGAGGCCGAACGTGGGCTGTTCGATCTCATCTTCTGCGCAGACAGTGTTGCGCTGCGCGACGACGGGATGGGTATCGAGAATTTGAGCCACACCGGCACGGCGGCCTATTTCGACGGGATGACCGCGATCGCCGCGCTCGCCGCCGTAACCGAGCGGATCGGGATCGCGGCCACGGCCTCCACCACCTATTGCCACCCTTACCATCTGGCCCGGCAACTCGCGACCGTCGACCATATCAGCCGAGGCCGCGCGGGGTGGAACGTAATCACTTCGGGCCAGACCTCGGAGGCGCTCAATTTCGGCCATGACGCCCAGGTCGACGGTCCGATCCGCTATGAGCGGGCGCGGGAATGCCTGGAGACCGTGTTCGACCTGTGGGACAGCTGGGAGGATGGGGCCGTGCTGCGCGATGTCGCCAGCGGGCGGTTCTTCGACCCATCCCGCGTTCATGCGCTCCATCACGAGGGCCCGCATTTCAAGATACGCGGTCCGCTGAACCTGGCCCGCCCGCCGCAGGGCCATCCGGTGATCTGCCAGGCCGGCGGATCGGAGGCCGGCTGGAACCTGGCGGCCGAATATGCGGATGTGATGTTCAGCAAATCGACGTCCATCGCCGATGCTCGGCACTTCTATCGCGACATCAAGGCCCGCATGGCCCGGTTCGGCCGCCGCCCGGACCAGCTCAAGATCATGCTCGAGATGCGCGCCGTCGTCGGCCGGACGGAGCAGGAGGCGTGGGAAAAATTCCGTGCCGTCCAGGACATGGTGACCGAGCAGGAGGCGAAGGATCTGCTGAAGCAGTTCCTGCCCGGCGCCGATTTCACCGGTTGCGCGATGGACGAGCCGATTCCGGACACGCCCGAGATCAACGCGGCGGCGCAGCGTTTCCGCGTCTTCGTCGAAAAAGACGGCCGGCGCATGACGCTGCGGGAGCTGACCGATACCGGCTTCGGCAGCTGGGTGCTGGTGGGCACGGCGCCGCAGGTGGCGGACACGCTGATCGAGTGGTTCGACGGCGAGGCCGCCGACGGTTTCATGTTCACGCCGCAATGGCTCCCCGGCGGCCTGACCGACTTCGTCGACCATGTGGTCCCCGAGCTTCAGGCGCGCGGTGTCTTCCGCACGGCCTATGAGGGCAGTACGCTTCGCGAGATCATGGGCTTCGATCGGCCGGAGGCCCGGCGGGCGGCTGTCCAGGACTACGCGGCGCAATAGACGACGGTACAAGATGGTTTCCCGTTCGCGGCCAGGCCGCCCGCTGCGCGTGCTTCCGAAGGCGCATCTCCATGCCCATCTCGATGGTTCGTACCCGCTGGACGCCGTCGAAACGCTGGCGGCGCGGAGGGGCGCGGCCTTCCAGGTGCCTGCTTCCTTCGCCGACGTCTGGCAATTCTTCGAAGCCTACGGAACGGTCCCCCTTCTCATCGAAACGCATGAGGACCTGGCGGGCCTGTGCCGCGCGCTGGTGCATGCCGAGGCGGACGAGGGCGTCGTCTATCTGGAGCCGGCGATCGAGCCCCAGCTCTATGCGCCGCGCCTGGGTTCGCTGGATCAGGTCACCCGGACGATGCTCGCCGCCTTCGCCGAGGCCGCTTCGGATGCCGGGATCGAGGTCGGTGCGCTGCTGACGATCAATACCGACGAAAACTTCGATATTTCCGAGGACCTCGCCCGCGTCGCCGCGGCGCATGCCGGCAAGGGCGTGACCGCGCTGGGCACCGCCGGATTCGTTGAAGCGGGAAGCTTTGCGCGCTACCGCCCGGCGGCGCGGATCGTGCAGGCTGCCGGCCTTCCAGTCGTCAGCCATGCCGGCCAGACCGGCGGTCCGGAAGGCGTCGCGGAGGCGCTCGACGAGCTCGGCGCGCGGCGGATTTCGCATGGTTTCCGCGCCATCGAAGACGATGCCCTGGTTGAACGGCTCGCCGATCAGCGGATCGTCTGCGACATCTGCCCGGTCTCGAACGCGAAGCTCGGCATCGTCCCCGACGTCGCGGACCATCCCGCGCCGAGGCTCGCCGCCGCCGGCGTGCCGGTCACGCTCAATGCCGACGACCAGCTCTGGTTCTCCGCCAGCATCACCGACCAATACGAGATCGCTCGGACCGTCTGGGGCTTGGACGACGAGAACATCGCGAAATTCGCCCGCGCCGGCGCCCTGGCGACGGGCATGAGCACGGCGACGCGGGACCGCATCCTGGCGGGCATCGATATGTGGCTGGAATCATGAAGCAGATCATTCTCGGCGCCTTCGAGATCAACCAGGTCAATCTGACCAGCCAGGGCCTGTGGGCCCATCCGGAGCAGACCACCTACCGCTACAAGGAGCTTGCCTACTGGACCGAGCTTGCCCGGCTGCTCGAGCGCGGCTTCTTCGATTTCCTCTTCCTCGCGGATTCCTACGGCTATCCGCTGCTCAAAGGCGAGACGCCGGACGTCACCTTCGAGCAGGCGGTGGAGATACCGAAGAACGACCCGATGCTGCTGATCCCGGCGCTGTCGGCGGCGACGGACGACCTCAACTTCATCGTCACGGCCTCGACCAGCTTCGACCACCCCTATGCGAACGCACGCCGCTTCGCGACGCTGGATCACCTGACCCAGGGGCGCATCGCCTGGAATGTCGTCACCACCAGCAGCGCGGTCGTGTCCGATCTGTTCGGCACGAAGCAGGCGCCGCACGATGAGCGCTATGCCATCGCTCAGGACTTCCTCGATCTCAGCTACAAGCTGTTCGAGGGCTCGTGGGAGGACGGCGCGGTCGTCGTCGACAAGGCGGCGCGGCTCTATGCCGATCCGCGCCGCGTTCACCGCATCGCGCATGACGGGCCCTATTTCAAATCGCACGGCTATTTCAATTCCGAGCCATCGCCGCAGCGCACGCCGGTGCTGGTCCAAGCCGGCGCGTCGTCGGCGGGGCGCGGCTTCGCGGCGGCCAATGCCGAGCTGGTGTTCGTGCAAGGCAAGGATGCCAAGATGCTGCGCGGCCAGGTCGACGATCTGCGCCGGCTGGCGGTCGCGGCCGGCCGGGAAGCCGGTTCCATCAAAACGATCTCGGGCCTGTCTGTCGTCGCGGCACCGTCGCGGGCCGAGGCCGAAGACAGGTTGGAAGAGTATCTCTCGTGGATCAATGCCGACGCCGCGCGGGCCTATTACGCGATGATGACCGGCGTGGACCTGGCGGCGCTGGACCCCAATGCCTCGTTCTCGAACGTCAAGACCGAGGGCGGACGGACCCAGGTCGAGCGCTACAAGGACACGTCCGTCCGCGAAGCCGCCGCCGATTTCATCCGCCGCGGCATGCGGGAGCTGATCCTCGTCGGCACGCCGGCCCAAATCGCGGAAGAGATCGCGGCGGTGGTGGAGGAGACGGGGCTCGACGGCTTCAACTTCACGCCCTTCCTGTCCCCCGGCTGCTACTGTGACATGGCTGACCTCGTCGTGCCGGAGCTGCAGCGGATCGGGCTGGTGCGGACCGATCGCGTTCCGGGCACGTTCAGGCAGCGCCTGTTCGGCGCAGGCAGCCGCCTGCCGGACAGCCATCCGGCCGCGCGGCACCGCGTCGGAGGGTGAGGATGGTCAGCACCGCCGATATCGGCCCTTCGAGCCTGACCGGACAGCCGGCGTCGGCGACGCTCACGATCGAGACCAACGGCGTCAACCAGATCGCCGAGCACGAACACAAGGGCCGGCCGCGCGATCTGTTCTGGCCGTGGTTCGCCGCCAATATCTCGGTCTTCTCGATCAGCTATGGCGCGTTCGTCCTCGGCTTCGGGATTTCCTTTGCCCAAGGCCTGCTCGCCGTCGTGCTGGGTCTGCTGATCTCCAACCTGTTCTGCGGCGTCATCGCCATCGCCGGCAAGCGGGCCTCGGCGCCGACGATGACCATCAGCCGCAGCGTGTTCGGCGTTCGCGGCAACAGGCTGCCGTCCGCGCTGTCGTGGTTCCTGACCTTGGGGTGGGAAACGGTTCTGGCGGCGATCGCTGTTCTGGCGACCAGCACCATCCTGGGGCACCTGGGCTGGACCGACCGAACCGTCACCAAGGCCATCGCCATGATGGTCGTGGTCGGGATGATCGCCGCCGGCGGAACGCTCGGCTTCGACCTGATCATGCGGATGCAGCGCTGGATCACCTGGATCGCCAGCGTGCTCACCGCCCTCTACATGGTTTTCGCCGCCGGCCATATCGATTTCGCGGCGGTTGCCGCCCTGCCCGGCGGCGATGCCCCCGCCTTCATCGGCGCCGTCCTGTTCACCATGACCGGCTTCGGCTTCGGCTGGGTCAATATGGCGGCCGACTATTCGCGCTACCTGCCGCGCTCCTCCAGCCGCGGCGTGATGTGGTGGACGACCTTCGGCGCGAGCCTCAGCCCCGGCATCCTGCTGACCTTCGGCCTGCTGCTGTCGGGCTCGTCGAAACCGCTCAGCGACGCCATCGCGGTCGATCCGGTCGGTGCGCTGACGACGATCCTGCCGACCTGGCTCCTGGTGCCGTTCGCCGTCGTGACGGTGCTGGGCCTGGTCGGCGGCGCGGTGATGGATATCTATTCGTCCGGCCTGTCGCTGCTGAATGCCGGGCTGCACGCGCCGCGCTGGGTCGCGGTCGGGATCGATTCCGTCCTGATGTTCGCCGGCGTCATCTACATCGTCTTTGTTGCCGGCGATTTCCTGGGGCCGTTCCAGGGCTTCCTGATCACGCTTGGCGTGCCGATCGCCGCCTGGTGCGGTATATTCCTGGCCGACATCGCGCTGCGCCGGCAGGACTATGCCGAGGCCGAGCTGTTCGTGGCCGCTGGCCGGTATGGCGATATCCGCCGGATGCCGATCGCGCTTGTGCTGGCGGCGACCGTCGTTGGGTGGGGCTTGATCACCAATACGGCCGCGGCCTGGCTGGAATGGCAAGGCTATCTCCTTGGACCGTTCGGATTGGGCGGTACCGGCGGCCCATGGGCGCACGGCAATCTGGGCGTCGTGGTGGCGCTGGTGCTGGGGTTCCTCGGCTATCTTTTGCTCGGCCGCCGGTTCGTGCGGGAGCAGGAAGCCCTTGCTTTGGGCGAGACGATCGATACGCAATGATTGGGAGCACGACGTGACAGGCAGTTACCAGGCGGCGGCTGACCGCTATGAAGGGCGGAACTATCGGCGCGTTGGCCGCAGCGGGCTTCTGCTGCCGCCGATATCCTTCGGCCTCTGGCAGAATTTCGGCGATGATGTCTCCCTCGACACCCAGAAATCCATCATCTTCCGGGCCTTCGACCTGGGCGTGACGCATTTCGACCTGGCCAACAATTACGGCCCGCCCTACGGGAGCGCCGAGGTCAATTTCGGCCGCATATTGCACCAGGACCTGCATCGCTACCGCGACGAGATCGTCATCTCGACCAAGGCCGGCTATGACATGTGGCCGGGGCCCTATGGCGAGTTGGGCTCACGCAAATATATGCTGGCAAGCCTCGACCAGTCCCTGAAACGGCTTGGTGTCGACTATGTCGACATCTTCTATTCGCACCGCTTCGACCCGAACACGCCGCTCGAGGAGACGATGGGCGCGCTGCATCAGGCGGTCGTGAGCGGTAAGGCCCTATATGCGGGCATCTCGAGCTATTCGGCCCAGCGCACGCGTGAGGCGGCGGAAATCCTCAAGGCGCTCGGCACGCCGCTGCTCATCCACCAGCCGTCCTTTTCAATGTTCAATCGCTGGATCGAGCGTGAGTTGGTCGACACCGCGGACAGGCTGGGGGTCGGTCTTATCCCATTTTCTCCGCTGGCCCAGGGCCTGCTGACCGGCCGCTACCTGAACGGCGTGCCGGAGGACTCGCGCGGCGCCCGGCATGGTTCGCTCAAGGCGGCGCATCTTTCGGAGGATAATCTGAAGCGGGTGCGTTCGCTGAACGTTATTGCCACCCGGCGCGGTCAGACCCTTTCCCAGCTGGCGCTTGCCTGGGCATTACGGCTGCCGGCGGTTTCATCGGTGTTGATCGGGGCCTCCAGCGTCGAACAGCTGGAGGAGAATCTCGCTGCCACGAAAGACATCGGCTTCAGTGCCGACGATCTCAGCGAAATCGACAGGCATGCCGTCGATCTCGGGATCGACCTCTGGCATGTGTCCAGCGCGAGCTAGCTGTTTGAAGCGAGGCTGGGTGTGAAGGATTTGAGCGCGGCGTCCCGTACCGGACCCTCCGCGACCGGTCTGCAATCTATCCCGCGGGGGCAGGCGCGACTGCAGGTCTGCTCGGCATGGATCGCGAAACAGGCTTGCCGGCGGCATGATCGCCGAGCATGTGGTCGCACAGCCGCAGCCCCAGCGCGATCGCCGTCAAAGTGCAGTTCGCGTACCCGGTGCTGGGCATGACGGCGGCACCGGCGACATAAAGATCCGTGACGCCGTGGACGCGGAGATTCGTGTCGACGACGCCGTTGCCCGCGTCGCATCCCATGCGCGCCCCGCCCATCTGGTGATAGGTGTCGGACGCGTCGGCCATGTAGGCCGGGTCGCGGGCGACCAAGGTCTTTTCCAGTTCGAGGTCGGCGGTGCCGGCCTTTCGCAGCGCGTCGCGGACCTGTTCCGAGAAATGAGCGATGGTTTCCAGCTCGGCGCCGTCGACCTTCCAATGGACGTCGACGAGCGGCATCCCAAGCGCGTCGCGTTCGTTCCGGAGGGTGATCCTGCTGTCGCGCTGCGGCAACTGCTCGCAGGTCACCCGGAAAAGAACGTCCGAGCCGGACGGGTGAAATGTCCTGTTGTCGTGCAAATACCGATAGGCGAACGGCACCAGGACCTTCGCCAGCCCCAGGCCGTGGCCCGGCCCCCGC
>CAZNNJ010000175.1:0-9093 GCA_964574305.1 uncultured Rhodospirillales bacterium
GCGGATCAATGCCTGGTGCCCTGACAGTGCGAACATAGGCGCGTTGCCGCCGTTCACGTCGTGGGCACAGCGCCGGCAAGGCCAAAAATTCCGCGACCTTCTCGCCCCCGCCACCCCAGCGGACGTGCGCGACTGGCGGCATCCCGACGTGGGTTGGGGGCTCATTCTCCCTGAACCAGAGGACGACTCGCTCCCGGCTGCGTTGCGGGCGGCGGCGGACGATGCGCCCAAGCCGTTGCAGGACTTGCTGGCATCGCGGCCCGCCTCCGCGGTTCTGCGCTGGGGGCCAAAACTGCAGCAGGATTACCTGAGGCGTTACTATAGCGACGGTCGGGTTCAGGATCTGTCTATCGCTGCCCCCGTACCAGGAACCGGGTACGGACGCATTCCCCGGTATCTGTTGATCTATGCGACACCCGAGCAAATCCCCTGGGCCGTGCAATACGCGCTTAACATGTCCACATTCGTGGGAAGGCTGGATCTGCAAGAACCCCAACTCACCGCATACGTCGACGCTTTGATAAGCGACTGGGGCGGGCAGTCGTGCTGCCCCAACGCACCGGTCGTCTGGAGCGCCGACCATGGGCGGGGCGACATTACCTGGCTCATGGCACGTGCGATCGCCGATAACCTTTGGGACAAACTTGAATCTGATACCGGTCTTACCGGCCGCCTCCGGCTGAAAGACAAGGACGCAACAGCCCCGAACCTCGCTGCATGCCTTGCCGAACACAGCCCCGGTCTTATCGTCACAACCAGTCACGGAGTGACTGGGCCCCTGGCTGACGTTGAGGCGCTCAAAAAGCGGCTCGGGATGCCCGTGGATGTGGACCATTTACCGCTCGCCTTGGACGATCTTGCCGATTGGAAACCCTTCGGCGCCATCTGGTACTCTCACGCCTGTTGTTCTGCGGGGTCAGACAAACCCTCGCGTTACGACGGTCTGTTCCCCTCCGACAACGTGATCGCCATGATGCTGTCCGGGGTAGCAGAAGCTGCCGGTAGGACTGTAGCGCCGCTGCCGCGGGCACTGCTCGGCCGGGAGCATCCTCTGCGTGCCTTTGTCGGCCATGTCGAGCCGACATTCGACTGGACGCTTCGCGACCCGGTCACCAGGCAGCCGCTTACTCATGTGCTAATCTCGGCGCTCTACGAAAAACTCTATCAGCAGGACCGCCGCACGCCGATCGGATTCGCGCTGCGTTCCGTGTTCGAGGAGGCGGGCGCGTTCTACGGCTTGTGGCAGCAAGCCATTGACGGAATCAACGCCAATCGCCCTGGCATGCGAGACTGGGCATTGTATCGGCAGCTGGTGGCGAGAGACCGACAGACTACGGTCATTATCGGCGACCCGACTGTTTCCCTCCCGCCGCTTTCCTGATTGACTTCGTTTCTGCCGAGATGGGGTCCAGTGGGTCACTTCCGTAAAGAATGACCATGCGGCCCATGTGACCATAGGCACTTCGTGAGCTCGCGCCGGTTTGTTGGACGCCCGCTATTGTTCGATCCCGTGGTGAACGCTTCAAGTCCTCTTTATTAAGAGCACCTCGACTATTTCAGCTGTTGTGAGGGCTAGTACGCTATCCCGGCGACCGTGCTTATTCTCGTCGTGTTTGTGGCGTCAGCCGACAGCATCTCAAAATTTTAATGACAACTAGCGGTTGGAGCCGGCAGTGAATCCGTGCGATAACTGTGAAAAATGTCCGGTCTTATCCTGGTGGAGTGGGAGATCCTTTTTGGTTTCCCTTGCAACCGCTACATGCACCGCATGCTGCAGCAATCGAAAGACATCCTGGAGAATTTGAGCCAATCTAGATTTATCCGAGAATAGGATTGCCAGATGACCTCTGAAAAATCGCAAGAGACCAAGAAGTCAGTCTCAGACGAGACATTTGATTCTCATCAGAACGTCGAATTTGGCCCGCACCCGGATATTTCAAGTGGTCGGCATCCAATAGGACCCGAGACGGCCTATACGGCCGAACTCGACGCACTTGGTCGGTTGGGCGGGAAGACGGCGGGAGGAAGCTATGCCCAGGCAGTGGACGGACTGGAGCAACCCCTCGTGGCACTCTGCTTATCCGGTGGTGGCATACGCAGCGCTTCGTTTGGCCTGGGCGTACTGCAAGGCCTTGCCCGGTTTGGACTTCTTTGCCACTTCGACTATCTTTCAACTGTCTCGGGAGGTGGATATATCGGCTGTTTCCTCACTGCGTGGCGCCATCACGCCGAAGACGACGAGAAGGTGTTTCGGGGTCTGGATAGTCCCGCACATCAGGATGGCATTGAGGCGCCTGAAATCCGAGGTGTCCGGGTCCTGAGCAACTACCTTACACCAAGAGTCGGATTGCTCTCTCCCGACACCTGGACCGCCATTGTCATTGTAGTCCGCAATATCCTGCTGAATTGGCTGGTATTCCTGCCGTTCTTCATGGGCACCCTGGTCGTTCCCGTGATTTGCCGGCAATTCATTGAAATGGTTGGAGAGCAGCAACGCCAAAGCTTGCCTTTTCTGATTTACGCCGGAATTGCTGCTTCGATTGTCGGCTTTGCATCTGCATCTTACGGTCGGCGAAGAAGCGAGGCTAAGTGGCTTACCAACGGCCGTTTTCTTTACGTGGTGTTGGTGCCGCTCATCGTTTCTTCGATCTTTCTGACCTTAAATTCGGCGGCAATGGAGGCGCCGGGCGAACCGACACTGCTATACCGCGGGGCAGCTCTGGGCGCTGCAAGTTATGTTCTGTCGTCTCTATTCGCCAGCCTGCTTCTCGTACTTCCACGCAGTTCGGGTGTCTGGAAGTGGCCGACGCGGGCGGCGACCCGTGAAGCCTTTTGGGATCTGGTCGCCTGGACGATATCGGGCGCACTGGTGGGCTCCCTCATTGCACTTGGAATGGAACTTGCGGCACCGTTGCAAAGGTGCGGCGCAACTCTATGCGACAGTAGCGCAGGCATTCTCGTCATTGCGGGAATCGGCTGGTGCATGCTTAGCGTCCTTACCGGAGAACTTCTGTTCGTAGGACTGCGCAGTTACGCGCCCAACGGGGATAGAGATCGCGAGTGGCTTGCGCGTGCCGCCGGCTGGCTGGCGGTCACCGCATTGGCTTGGCTCCTTTTTGCTGCAATCGGATTATTCTGGCCGCTGATCCTTGTCATCGTTTCGAACGGGGTTGCGAAGGTTGCTGCGCTGGGCACGGCAGCCATTTCGGGTGCAGTCTCCCTGTTTTTAGGAAACAGCTCCAGGACTGCCGCTGAACCTAGCCAGGCTCAGCGAACGCAACTGTCTCTGTCCCAGGTCGCCAGCATTGCCGCTGTCATTTTCGCAATCGCGCTGGCTATTCTTGTGTCCTGGCTGGACAAGATCGCCTTCGATGGCGTAGCCGGCGCGCTTGGCGTCGATCATCCCGATTGGCGATATTACCTGAGCGGTGGCATTGCACTCGTTGTTGCAAGCATCGGGGTCTCTGCCTTCGTAAACGTCAATCGCTTCTCCCTCCACGCATTATATCGAAACCGCCTGATACGTGCGTTCCTCGGCTCAGCGCGCGCGGAATTCGATGCCGCCTCCGAGGAGCGGACAAGACGGCCCGATCCGTTCACCGATTTTGCACAATCCGACAACATCAGGATGGGAGACATCAGGCAGACAAAACTGTTTCACGTCATCAACATGACGCTCAACGTGGTCGACACGAAGAATCTCGCCTGGCAACAACGAAAGGCAGAGTCGTTTACGGTAACGCCGCTGACATGTGGAAACCACTACCTCGGCTACCGTCCGACTAAGCAATACGGCAGCAGGGGCGGAGGGATTACCCTGGGGACCGCCATGGCAATCTCGGGCGCAGCTGTAAGTCCCAACATGGGGAGCCATTCTTCAGCCCTGCTTGGCTTCCTCATGACCTTGTTCAATCTGCGGCTAGGCTGGTGGCTGGGTAATCCGCTTTATGCCCGTTCATCCCGGCGAGAAGGACCCGGCCTCGGGCTTTTGCCGCTGCTTCAGGAACTGCTCGGACTTACGTCCGACGCAGCGAGCTGGGTCTACCTCTCAGATGGCGGGCATTTCGATAATCTTGGGCTCTATGAAATGGTGCGGCGACGCTGTCGCGTGATTGTGGTGAGCGACGCCGGCAACGACCTGGAATGCAAGCTATCCGATCTGGGCGATTGTTTGCGAAAGATTTACATCGATCAAGGCGTGTCGATCGACTTCCGCGATTTCAACATCAGCGGAAGGAGAGTGCCACCGGTCACAGGCCCATATGCCGCCATAGCCGATATCTCCTATCCAGGTTCGTCCGAAAAAGGTTGGCTGCTGTATATCAAGCCCGGATATCACGGCAACGAACGCGCCGATGTGCGAAGCTACGCCGAAGCGCATCCCACATTTCCCCACGAATCCACTGGCGAACAGTGGTTCAACGAGGCGCAACTCGAATCGTACCGGGCATTGGGCGCACACATCACCGAGCAGCTTTGCAACGCCGGCGAGGACCTCCTACCTTCCGATCGCCCTGACAGGCTGTCGGTAGATACGTTTAAGGCACGGGCGGAAGCGGCGACCCGGCGTACCCATTAGCTGAGTTCCTCCGACCGGATGTTGCGGAACTAAAAACGGCGTGGACGGTTCGGTCCCTTCGTCATCATGGCGGACAGGATCGTTTCCTCCTATTCGCGCTCGATCGGCGCTACTACCAGGAAGCGGATGAAGAAGCCGATGAAAATTGCGTCGATACCGGCGGGGATAAGAACGATTGGTTCTGTCATACCAATGATCTCGCGCCAGGTGAGTACGACGACGTCGAAAGCCTTCGCCAGAATGCCGAGCCACACCAGTGCACGATTACGCCTGACGTCCCGGGCGATAAACAGATAACCGAGACCGATCAAGGCCACGCAATAGCCGAAATCGGCCCAGAGATCGGGCGCAATACCCGGGTCGCGGGTAATGGCTGGCGAAAATGCCAGATGGAACGCCCACTGGCGGGCTACCATAAGGGGTATTCCGATCGCAAAGTTGAAC
This sequence comes from uncultured Rhodospirillales bacterium, assembly GCA_964574305.1. Taxonomy (GTDB): domain Bacteria; phylum Pseudomonadota; class Alphaproteobacteria; order BOG-932; family Roseiterribacteraceae; genus BOG-932. The sequence continues at coordinate 5,024 of CAZNNJ010000175.1, forward strand.
AATGCGGCGACGAAAACACGATTGACCAAAAGCGAGCAGACCCGGCACCCATCGCTCTTCTCCCGCAGCGTGTTTTACCCTAAGAGCCCGTGCAATTGATCGCACTTTGTGACAAGATCATGCAAGGATGTAATTCGAGGTGAAGCGAGCGGCGCTCAACTCAGGAATCAGGGGGATGCCATGGCACAAACTGTTGCTGAACTGCTGCGGATGTCACAGGCGGACCTCGACCAACTGTTTTCGAACAGTCAGCCGGGACCAATACCAAATGGAGAGGGCAAAGGAACTGCGATCATCGCTCCCGGAACAGTCATCAGCCAGGAGATCGCTGCTTTAATCAACATGTTTGCGTGGCAGGGCAAGATATTCGATGCAGATGCAGGCCTTCTTAGAAATCGCATTCTGCCCTTCGGCCTCAATGCGATTATCGCGAAGGTCTATTTCGGGGCGAGCTGGCTGGATGGCAAGGACTGCATCGTGCTCGACTATTCGCAGACATCCGAAGTCGCGCAATGGATTCGCGACGAGATCCGCTTGATTCAGCCGGACATGTATTTGGGCAAGGTCTATTGGGGCAGGACCCGGTTGATCGATTTCGCGCTCGAATTCTGACAAGCCGGCGAGGTGCGGAGCGCCGATGACACCGCAATCAAATTTCATGGTCATCGCCCCCGTCAGGCCGCACGCCGTCGGGCGGCTCCGCGAAGTGCTTGCCACTATGACAAGCCTGCCAGGCACCGCGGATCCACAGAATGTCCTTTTTCCGTTCGGCCAGTTCAGCGGCCTCCACTTCGCACGCTTTGTCGTGCTCGACGATCAGACACTGGACGATCGTGAACGCTGCGGTCTGCATAAAGACGGTCTGCCCGTGTACCTGGCATTCCTCGGCGATTGCGACGGTCCGGCGGACGAGTTGCTCGCGGAATTCGTGCGGGTTGCAAGCGAGGGTCTCCGGCAAATCTTCGGAAACTGCGAGGCTTTTGACCCGGGTACCGACCTACTCGGATGGTTGCGACGCCACTCGGTCGCGCCCGCCGCCCAATATGTAAACTGGGTCGGACGATCGGTCGAACAGATTGAGCAGGAGGCCGCGCTCCACGCCGCGTTGGCACGGGCGAGGTTCGACGGCCGGCCCGATGACCTGCCTTCGGATACGCACCGCCGGTTGTGCGCGGCGGTCAGAGCTTCGGGTTTTCGCCTGACTCCCCGCCGCGCGATGCCGCTGGTATGGCGCATACAAGAATGGCTCCACCTGCTGGGCAGCCTCCTGCTGCTGCTGATCCTCACGCCATTTCTCATCATCTATGCGCCGGTATTTTTGCTGCAATTGCGAGCGCGGGAGACCTCGGACATCGTGATCGCTCCTCCTCCGTACCCGGCGCATATCAAAACGTTGAGCGCCATTGAGGACCGCGATGTGAGCAACCAGTTCAGCGCTTTTGGCAGCGTTAAGCCCGGCCGGTTTCGCAAATGGACTTTGACGTTCCTTCTGTGGATCCTGGGCGTTACGACGCGTCACCTCTACACACGGGGCCACCTGGCCCGGGTCGTCACAATTCATTTTGCCCGCTGGGTCTTTCTCGACGGCGGTCGACGCGTCTTCTTTGCCAGCAACTATGACGGCAGTCTGCCCAGTTACATGGATGATTTCATAAATAAAGTTGCGTTCGGCCTTAACCTCGTCTTCAGCAATGGCATTGGATACCCCAGAACGAATTATTTGATATTCGATGGCGCGAAGGACGAACAAGCCTTTAAGTTCTACATTCGGCGGCATCAGTTACCGACCGAAGTTTGGTACAGGGCGTACCCTGGCCTCACGACCGTCGATATTGCGGGAAACGCCAGAATTCGGGACGGTTTCGACCGGTCCTCGATGCCGCATGAAGACGCGCGCCGTTGGCTGGCCATGATTTAGGAAGCAATCATGCCCTCTCCAGACATGGAACTCGACGACGTTCAGGCTCTTGTGCGAACCGGATTTCCCGGTTTGCGAGAGGCAACCTTTATACTGGCGAAGGTCGCGGATGCGACCGCGGCTCGTGCCTGGCTTGCCTCTGCTCCGGTTACGACCGCAGCGCTGAAACCTGCGACCGAACTCGCGCTTCAGGTTGCATTTACGGTGGAGGGCATGCGTGATCTGGGTGTTCCGGAAGGAGTGCTCACCGGATTTTCCCAGGAGTTTCAGGATGGCCTTGCCAGCGATGAGGCACGGTCAAGGCGCCTGGGGGACATCAGCGCGAGCGCACCGGCCCGGTGGAAATGGGGAAGTTCGGACAAACTGCCAGGTATTGCGATCCTTATCTACGCAAAACCGGGAAGGCTCTCGGCCTGGACGGCAGAGGTCCGCACCGCGGACTTTCTGACAGGCTTTCAGCAGATCGAGGTTCTGCCGACATCCGACATGAACGACGACGAACCGTTCGGTTTCAAGGACGGTATCAGTCAACCCGAGCTGGATTGGTTTGGGAAGCGCGAACCCGGGACTGATCGTGATGCCGATTATGGTAACCTGATCTCGCTTGGCGAGTTCTTGCTCGGACATCCTAACGAATACGGTCTTCTTACGAGACGCCCGCTGCTCGACCCCGAACTTGATCCTGCCGGGTTGCTGTCGCCGGCGCACGATGCACCGGGAAAGCGGGATCTTGGACGCAACGGTTCCTACCTTGTGTTTCGGCAGCTTGATCAGGACGTGCGGGAATTCTGGCGCTACGCCGCGAAGCAATCTCCTGCGGACGGCGGCATCGGGTTCGCGGAGTCGATGGTCGGACGAAAGCTCGGCGGCGGCCCGCTCGTAACGCTTTCGTCGGAACCGATTCGCGGCGTCGCTCGCGGCCAACACGTCGTTAACAATTTCGATTATCTGGCAGACGTCGACGGGGTCGCCTGCCCGTTTGGCGCCCACGTCAGGCGTGCGAATCCTCGAACCGGCGACCTGCCGGGCGGTCGTGTTTCGTGGCCGCTACAGCTTATCAGGATGATCGGCTTTGGGAAAAATGACGATCCTCGCGCCGATCTTGTTGCATCTGCGCGTTTCCACCGGATTTTGCGAAGGGGAAGGGAATATGGCGAGCCTCTGTCGCCAGTTGCGGCAGCGACTGAGGGAACCGGGGACCCACGAAGCGGGCTTCACTTCATCTGCATCGGCGCGAATATCGAACGCCAGTTCGAATTCATCCAGAACGCGTGGCTGATGAGCGCCAAATTTAATGGCATGAGCGGCGAAGCCGATCCTCTGCTCGGCAGCCGCGATGAACTTCCATCCGGGAGGCCTGCTGACGCATTCGATATTCCCACGACTCAAGGGCTTTGCCGTCACTATGACGGTTTGCCCAGATTCGTGTCGGTTCGCGGGGGTGCTTATTTCTTCCTGCCAGGCATTCGGGCTCTGCGTTTCTTTGCGGCGGCGCCATGGGCTCAGGCGAATTCCTCATCGCCGGTCGGCTCATAGTGTGGCGTTGCGTTCATTTCCTGCCGCAGACGCGATAACTCCGAATAGATGCGCCTGCGCGCGCGATTCTGGTTGCCCAGGGGCCGGTGCTCGGCGAGGCAATGCCACGGGTTGAATGACAGCGAACTGGCGAAGGCAAGTTGTCCCGGCGAATCGAATGTTTGGCGCGGGAGTTCAAGCGTTGCTACGCGGATCAGAGGCGAAAGCCTTTCTGGCCATATCACCGACGCGTTCTCGATCGGCATGCGTTCGGGCACGGTCTGAAGCTGAATCTGGAAATCGAATCTGACGGCTTCGCGGGCGAGAGTGGCCGCCATGGCGTTGCGCAAATAGTTCTCCGGTGGCCGGAATGGCAATCGTGGAACTCTGCTGCGTGTCGCGATGCACGGCGTTATTTTATAGCGCATTGCCTGACCGTCACCGATCAGAAAAGGTACGCAACTCCAATAGCTGGTCTCAAGAGGGCTGGTCTGCGTTCGAGCCCAGAGCCCCTGCATTATGGCATCAAGCAGATGAGGGTCGTGCGGATCGGTGAAATAGAAGAGGGGCGTGCCGCGGCCGATCCACGCTTGCAGCCTGGAATTCGCGCGCACATCCGGTGTCGTAAACGTCGGTG
>CAZNNJ010000176.1:0-8987 GCA_964574305.1 uncultured Rhodospirillales bacterium
CGCCGGGCCGGGGTGCTCAGGCGAAGCCAGCATTCGGCCGACGGCGCGTCACTCTTCCCTGTCCTTGACGCGGAATTGCTTGTGGCAGCCCTGGCAGGCTTTACCGGTCGCCTGCAGCTGGGCGAAAATCGCCGGCGTATCACCGTTGGTCACGACCTCGGCCAGCATCTCGGCCTCGGGCGGCAGCTTTTCGGCCGCGGCCTTGAAGTCGTCCGGCTGGGCCCAGATTTCCGGCTTGGCCGCGGTCTTCACCCCGGCCTCGGGGCCGGCGCCCTTCGGGAACCAGGTCGGCAGGTCCTTGGCATAGGCCACGGCCTTCGCGGCCGCGGCGGCCATGACCGCCCGGTCCAGCGTGCCGCTCTTGGCCTGGCCGCCGATCGCCTTCATCTGCTCGCCCAGATCCTTCAGCTTCTCCTGGCGCGCCTTGATGACCTCGGCCGGGCTCGGATCGGCGGCGGAGAGATAACCGCCCGACACGGTGAGCGCCGCCCCGGCAACGAGGATGGCGATCGTCCTGACCTTGAAGCGCATGTTTGCTGAGCCTTTCAGTTTGAAGCGGGGGAGCATGTCGGCGGGAATCCGGCATGGCGGGAAGCCGGTCGGATACGCATAATGATGTACTCACGGAGTCGCTAGCAGACTCCTCCGCCGGCCGCCAAGCAACATTTGGGTTTCGATGACTCCTCTCTCCTCGATATGTGTCTATTGCGGATCGTCAGCGGACGTCGCGCAATCTTTCAAGGATGCCGCCGTAGAGTTGGGCCGGGAGGCCGGCGAACGCGGCATCGAGATCGTCTATGGCGGCGGCAGGGTCGGGCTGATGGGGCTGGTGGCCGACGCCGCCATCGCGGCCGGCGGCAAGGTCACCGGCATCATTCCGAACCACATCCTGGAGATGGAGGTGGCGCACCAGACGCTGAGCGAGCTTGTCATCGTCGAGAACATGCATCAGCGAAAAATGGCGATGTTCCAACGCTCGGACGCCTTCATCGTCCTGCCCGGCGGGCTCGGCACTCTGGACGAGGCTTTCGAGATCCTGACCTGGAAGCAGCTGGGCCTGCATGACCGGCCGGTGATCCTGGCGAATATCGAGGGATACTGGGATGGGCTGCTGGCGCTGGTCCGCAACGGCATCGACGAAGGCTTCATCCGGCCGCACCACGCGCGCCTGTTGCACGAGGTTGCGGACATTCCCGCGATATTTGCGGCCCTGTCTTAAAGCCGGGGGGTCGACGCGGCAGGTTCATTCACTTAATAAACGACCGGCGCGACATTGTCGCACCGGTCTCGCATCGTGCAGAAGCCGCCGTTAAGGTGCGGCCGCTCGTAGTCGGGGCGAACTCAATAACCGGCCCTGCCGCCATTGCCGAAGGATGATATTGATGTCGAAGATCAAGGTGCTGAAACCCGTTGTCGAGCTCGACGGCGACGAAATGACGCGCGTGATCTGGCAGTCGATCAAGGACAAGCTGATCCTGCCCTATCTCGATGTCGACCTGCATTATTACGACCTGGGCATGGAGGAGCGCGACCGCACCGACGACAAGGTGACGATCGATTCCGCCAACGCCATCCTGAAATATGGCGTCGGCGTCAAATGCGCGACGATCACCCCGGACGAGGCCCGGGTCGAGGAATTCAAGCTGAAGAAGATGTGGAAGTCCCCGAACGGGACGATCCGCAACATCCTGGGCGGCACCGTCTTCCGCGAGCCGATCATCTGCAAGAACGTGCCGCGCTATGTGCCCGGCTGGACCAAGCCGATCGTCATCGGCCGCCATGCCTTCGGCGACCAGTACCGCGCCACCGATTTCCGCATCCCCGGCGCAGGCAAGCTGACCATGACCTTCGAGCCCGAGGGCGGCGGCGAGGCGATCAGCCACGAAGTCTATCACTTCGGCGGTTCGGGCGTGGCGATGGGCATGTACAATCTGGACGAGTCGATCGAAGGCTTCGCCCATGCCTGCTTCGTCTATGGGCTGCAGCGGGGCTATCCGGTCTATCTGTCGACCAAGAACACGATCCTCAAAGCCTATGACGGCCGCTTCAAGGACCTGTTCCAGGGCATCTTCGACAAGCACTACAAAGACCAGTACGCCGCGGCGGGCCTCACCTATGAGCATCGCCTGATCGACGACATGGTCGCCGCCTCGATCAAGTGGGACGGTGGCTTCCTCTGGGCCTGCAAGAACTATGACGGCGACGTCCAGTCCGACACGGTGGCCCAGGGCTTCGGGTCGCTTGGACTGATGACCTCGGTGCTGCTGACGCCGGACGGCAAGACGGTCGAGGCCGAGGCGGCGCACGGCACCGTCACCCGCCACTACCGCCTGTGGCAGCAAGGCAAGGACACCTCGACCAACCCGATCGCCTCGATCTTCGCCTGGACCCAGGGCCTGAAGTATCGCGGCAAGTTCGACGAGACGCCGGAAGTCGTGCGCTTCGCCGACACGCTGGAGAAAGTCTGCGTGTCGACGGTCGAGGCCGGCTTCATGACCAAGGACCTGTCGATCCTGATCGGTCCGGACCAGGCTTGGCAGACAACCGAGGTTTTCCTCGATACGCTGGCGGATCAGCTGGGCAAGGCGCTGGGCTGAGCCGGAAGACAAGAACAGAAAAGGCCGGTGGGTTGGCGCCCACCGGCCTTTTTTGTTGACCCCGCTATCGCTGCTCAGCGCATGGCGTGGCGGCGGGCAAGCTGCTGACGCTGGGCCTGGTCGTCGCGCTCGCCGCCGCGACGGGCCGGCGGCTGATAGGCACGACGGGCGTGCTCGGCGCAATAGGGCAGACCTTCGGCAGAGGCGCGGCCACAGAAGTGGAAATCCGGGTGGCGCGGATCGCCGATCGGCCATTTGCAGATGCGGTCGGTGAGGGTGAGGATCGTCGCGCCCGGCATGTCTTCCAGCTCGACCGGCGGTGGCGGTTCGACATGGCGGTGCTGGTGGACCGCCGGCGCAGCGGAAACGGCGCGCGGCGTCGGAACATGCTCGACACGCGGCCGGCGCGGCGGACGCGGCCGGGAGACGCCGACTGAACGGTTCTTGATCGGCGACGGACGGCCGGTCAGGCCGAGGCGATGCGCCTTACCGATGACCGCATTGCGGGTGATCCCGCCCAGATGCGTGGCGATCTGGCTGGCGCTCAGCCCGTCGTGCCATAAAGACCGAAGTTGCTCGATCCGTTCGCTGCTCCACTCCATGCTACTCTCCCTATGTGGCGTCCGACATCGCAACGGCACTGATCGTATTACTGCTAGATATAGTAGGCAAGGAAGAAATCTTGTCATGATCTTGCGGATTTTGGGGGAGCGCAGGGTTGACACGCGTCCGCCGTTCAAACTCCTGGGACGACGATGCAATCCAATGCCGCTTTCAAACGGGCCGTGGCCGGCCCGGGACCCAAATTGAGCCGCTTGCCGGTGGCTGAACCACGATCCGACGAGGCGCTGATGGCCGCGATAGCGACCGGCGATCAGCTGGCCTTCGCGCGCCTGGTCGAAAGGCACCTGGCGCGCACGGTGGGTCTGGCGACCCGGCTGATGGGGTCGCGCGCCGACGGCGAGGAGGTTGCCCAGGAGGCCTTCGCCCGCGTCTGGTCCCATGCGGCGCGCTGGCGGCCGCTCGGCGGCGGCGGCAATGCGCGCTTCACGACGTGGCTTTACCGCATCGTCATGAACCTGGCGATCGACCGGAAGCGCCGCCCGGTCCACGCCGCGATGGACGATGTCGACGAGCCGGTGGACGAGGCTGACGACGGCTTCGTGCAGATTCACCGGCGCCAGGTTTCCGATTCCGTGACCGAGGCGATGATGCGCCTGCCGGAGCGGCAGCGGGTTGCTTTGGCGCTGTGCTTTTTTGAAGGATTGAGCAATATAGAAGCTGGAAAAATAATGTCCCTCAGTGTTGGGGCCGTCGAATCCTTGCTTGTCAGAGCACGCCGTTCGCTGCGTCAGGGGTTGGCCGGTGTCTATGAAGAATTGTCGGAGGGTTAGGTGAAGCTCAGCCGATTGAGCGCTATTCTCGAAGCCTATGGGGCAGACCCGGAACGCTGGCCCGCGGACGAGCGCGAGGCCGCCCTGGCGCTGACCAAGTCATCCGTGCCCGCGGCCCGTGCGCTGGCCGAGGCGCGGATGCTGGACTCCGTGCTGCTGCAGCAGAGCTTCTCCGATATCGCCGGCGAGGTCGAGCAGTTCACGCTGCTGCATTCCGCCATCGTCTCGAAAACCCGCCACCGCCCGACCCGGACCTGGTTCGGCCACTGGTTCGGCTTCGACTTGGCGCCGTCGCAGTTCTGGCCGTCCGTTGCCGGGCTGGCGTTTGCAAGCGTGCTCGGATTCGGTGTCGGCCTTGGCGGGCTGCTGCAGACGGAAACGGATCATGAGCCCGACGAAATTGCGGTCCTGTCTCCGATCGATCTGTCGGCTATCGGCCAGTGATCCTTCCGCGCGGCGTCCTGGTTCTCGCGATCGTCGCGATCCTGTCGGTCGCGCTGAACCTGTTCCTCGCAGGCAACCAGCTGGGCCGTGAGGTGCGCGGATCGCCGTCGCCGATCAATTTCGAACAGCGGCTGCATAACTGGTGGCGCGACATGCCGCCCGCCGATCAGACGATCGCCGAGGGCGTCATGCAGCAGCATCTGGGCGAGATCATGGAGAAATGGCGGGCGTTCCGCCCCGCCAACCAGCATGCCATCCAGATCATGCATACCGAAAATTTCGACCCGGCCGAAGCCAAGGCGGCCCTGGACACCGCCAATCAGCGGATGGTGGAACTCAGGGGGGCGCTGCAGAACACGCTGATCGAGATCGCCCAGAAAGTTTCCCCCGAAGGCCGCAAGCACATCCGCGTTCCCGGCGGTCTGTAGGACAGAATAAGCGCGGCATTGTTGGAGCGTCTGCTCCTCTTTGCTAAGACAGCCCGTCCTGTGGGCGGCAAGGTGCCGCCCCGCTCTGGTGTCGGGAAATTTCTATGCGTCTGGCGCTGGCCCGCATTTCTCATACTGGCGCCGTTGGCATCGCGATCGCCCTCAGCGCGCCGCACGCCGCGCCGGCCGACCCAGCTGCCCCGCAGCCGCCTGCGGTCGAGGTCCAGCGCTATGATCTGGCGGCCAACCAGGACACGCCAGAACTGTGCTTTGTCCTCTCCGAAAGCGTGGCGCGGCGGCCGGCGACACCGCTCGAATCCTTTGTCACGACCGAACCGGCGACCACCCTGTCGGCGACGCCGCGCAATGACCGGCTGTGCCTGACCGGCTTCAGCTTTGGGAGCAGCTACACCATCACGCTGAAGGCCGGGCTGCCCGGCATCGCTGGCGTGCTGGCCAAGGACGCACAATACAGGATCGATATCCCCAACCGCCCGCCCGAGCTGGATTTCGCCGCCCAGGGCGACGTGCTGCCCCGGCTGGGCGGCCAGGGGCTGCCGATCCGCAGCGTCAACGTGCCCAGGATCGACGTGCGGATCGTCCATATCGCGGATGAGAACCTGCTGTGGGACGTCGCGCGGACCAACCTTGCGACGGCCGCCGGCGACACACTGCCTCGGCCTCAGGGCGACCCCGTCTGGCAGGGCACGATCGAGACGAAGGGCAGGCAGAACCAGGATACGGTGACGATGCTGCCGATCGACACGGCGATCGGCGCCCTGAAGCCGGGCCTCTATGCGGCCGTCGCACGGCCGGCGGATGCGCCCCCGACGGAACGGCGCGCGCCAACGCAGTATTTCACCGTGTCCGACCTCGGCCTCATTGCCTATCGCGGCCCGCAGAGCCTTCTGGTCGCGGCGCGTTCGCTTATGACCGCGGCACCGGCGACGGGCATCGATATCGCTCTGGTAGCGGACAATAACCGTGAGCTCGGCCGCGTACGCACCGACGGCAATGGGCTTGCCCGCTTCGATGCCGCGCTGCTGCAAGGGCGCGACGGCAACACGCCGAATGCCGTCTTCGCCTACGGGCCGGCCGGAGAATTCGCCGCGCTCCCCGTCCGCGACCTGGCCCCGCTCGGCGGACAACGGGCGCGCGCCGATGTCGCCCTGATCCATATGGATCGCGGACGCTACCACCCTGGGGAGAGCGTCAATCTTCTGGCGCTGCTGCGGACCGACCAGGGTGCGCCGATTGCCAAGCGTGCGCTGACCATGACCGTGCTGCAGCCCAGCGGCGCCGTCTTCGCCGCGCCGACGCTGAGCGACCAGGGTAGCGGCGCCTACAATTTCGCCGTGACGATTCCTGAAAACGGCTCGCCCGGCACATGGCGGATCGAGGCCCGGCGCGAGGGCGATGCGCAGCCGATCGGTAGCGCGCGGTTCGAGGTCGACGGGGCGTCGGCGGCGCGACTGAGCCTTGCCGCGAACGCGGATGTCGCCGTGGTCGATCCCGCCCAGGCCACGAACGTCGCGATTCAGGCGCAGACGGCCGATGGGCAGCCGGCGGCCAATATCCCCGGCGAGCTCGGCGTCGCGATTTCGGGCGCCGCCACGCCGTTCCCTGCATTTTCGGACTTTTCCTTCGCCGGACCCGACGCAACCGCGCCGCGAACGGCTTCGGCCGATCCTGTCCGTTTCACCACCGACGCGGCCGGCAAGGCCGGCGTGCCGCTCAAGATCGCCATTCCGCCCAAGGCGACGATGCCGCTCCAGGCCGAGATCACGGCACGCCTGTTCGATGCCGCCGGCCGGCCAGTGGAGCGCACCACCGCGGTACCGATAGCCAACTACGCCCTGATGCTGGGGGTAAAGGCGGCCCAGGACGCGGTGTTCCCCGCCGGGGAGAGTGCGCACTTCGAGGCGATCGCGGTCAGCCCCGACGGCGCCCGGCAGGAGAAGGCCGGAGCAGGCTGGGAGATCCTGCGCCGGGACTGGAAGCCGTCCTGGACTGCCGACGGCCTGCGCTATCGCCCAGGCATCAAGGACACGCATATCGCCGGCGGCCTGATCGACATTCCCGCCAATGCGCCCGCGGCCCTCGATGTGCCGAACCTGCCGCCCGGACGCTATAGGATCGAGGTCTTCGATCCGAACGGCGAGGCGATCTGCAGTACCGATTTCACCGTTGGCTGGTCGGGCGGTGTCGGCGGCGTATCCGACGCGGTCACGATCAAGCCGGCGAAACCCGCCTATGCGCCCGGCGATGGGCTGGACGTCTTCGTCAAGCCGCCTTTCGAATCCGATATCGTGCTGACGCCGGCGGATCCCGAAATCCGGGATCCGGTCATTCAGCATGTGCCGGCGGCCGGAGCGACCGTCCATCTCAACCTGTCGCGCGACGCGGGGATTGCGACACGGCTGATGGCGACGGCGGTGGCGACGGCGGACAGCAGCGCTCCGGGCCTCGCCCGGCGGGCGTTCGGCCAGGTCGAGCTGCCGGCCGATCCGGCGGCGCGGAACCTGGACGTCAAGCTCGAGCTGCCGGCGGTGGCGATGCCGCAGCGGACCCTGTCGATCCCGGTGACCGTCGCCGGTGCCGGCGACGAGCCTATTTATGTCCGCGTCGCACTGACCGATGAACGCACCGACGGCGACGGCCTGGAGCCGGATACGCCGCTCGACCCGCTGATCGCGCGGCAGGATGCGATGGTCGGCATGCGGGACAATTACGGCCAGGTCATCACGCCGACCGGCACGAGCAGCGGTCCGCCGCTTGCCGTCGATCCGGCGGCCGGCCCGGCGCGGGGGCCCGACCCGCAAGGGCTGCTGCAGGCGCCGCTGGCGCTTTATTCCGGTATCGTCACGCTGGACAAGGGCGGCAAGGGCAATGTCCTGCTGACTGTGCCAGACTATGCCGGAACGGTCAGGGTCCGGGCCCAGGCCTGGTCGGCCAGTCGGACCGGCCAAGCCCAGGCGTCGCTCGCCATCCGCTATCCGCTGAACGCCACGCTGCTGCTGCCCGGCTTCCTGATGCCGGACGACCATGCCGACCTGACCCTGGCGCTGGACAATATGGACGGGCCGCGCGGCGAATACCGCATCCAGGTCCATGCCGAAGGCGCGGTATCGGTTCAGGACGAAAGCGAGGCCATCGTCAACCTGGCCGAGCATGAGCAGCGGACCCAACCGGTCGCGGTACAGGCGCATGGGATCGGAGACGGGACGATCGTCATCGATGTCAAAGGTCCCGGCAACCTCGCCTTCACCCGGCGCCTGATCGCCGCGGTGCGCGCCGGCCCGCAAGCCGTCACGCGCCATGCCACCGTCGCCCTGAAGCCCGGCGCCACGCTGGCGGCCGACCCGGCGCTGACGGCCAACATGCGGACCGAGGGGCTCGCCTATTCGGCTTCGGTCGGCGCCGGCAACGAACTCGACCTGATCGGCATCGCACATGAATTGTCGGCGGAACCACCCGACTCCGCTGCCCAGATCGTTGCCGCGGCTACACCCTATCTGGCGCAGGACGCTGAGCTGCAAGCACTCGGCCTCTCAGGCGCCAAGGAGAAATTGAACCAGGCGGCAACCGCCCTTTCGGCCTATCAAAAGCGCGACGGCGGTTTCGCGAACGCGGGTGATAAAAGCGATACCTGGCTAACCGCCTATGTCACGGATTTCCTGGCGCGCGCGAAGGCGAAAGGCACCGCCCCGTCCGACGCCATCCTGGGCCAGGCGCTGGACTATCTCGCCCTCCACGCGGAGCCGGCGATCGACCCCGCCTACAACGCGCCCGGGTCGCCGCAGACCTACTCCCAGCAAGCCTTGGCGACCGCCGCCTATGCCGCCCGAGTGTTGGCGGCGAACGGACGGCTGGACCTGTTCCAGCTTCGCTATTTCAGCGACCGGTTCCTGGCGCAGATGCGCAGCCCGGTCGGCGCGGCTTTCATCGGCGCCGCCTTCGCCGATCTGGGCGAGAAGCCGGCCGCCGCCGCGGCATTGGCCCGCGCCACCACCCTGCCGGCCGACACGCTGCCGGGCGAAGTCTCGGGGTCGGATCTGCGCGACCAGGCGCTGCTGAACGCGGTGATGGCCGAAAGCGGGGCCGCTGCCCAGCCGTCGGTTGCC
>CAZNNJ010000177.1:0-8960 GCA_964574305.1 uncultured Rhodospirillales bacterium
CTCCTTCCTGGACATCGGCGACGATACGCTGGAGTTGAATGCGGGCTACCAGGATACGATCCTGAGACAGATGCGCGGTCAGAACACGGGCAATGCTCCGCTGACCTACCTCAGCCAGCAAAACAACCACATCCCCTACGATGTGATGTCGGCCGAACTGCGCTACTATTCCACTGGCCGGGAATTTTGGAATTACATGATCGGCGCCGATCTGATTCGGCAGCTCGATCCGGTCATCGTAACGCAGCCGAACGATTCGTTCATTTCGGGCGCTGCTGTAACCCCGACTTTTACCTTCCCGTTCGGCGGGCACTACATCCAAACGCCGGTCGACGTTTCGATTTTCATTCCCGATCAGGGAACACATTACTCAGTGTTCGGCAGTTCGTCCTTCCAGCTCACGGATGCGCTGGAGCTCGATGTCGGCGCCCGGTATCAGGTCTATCGCACGCACCAGCAAAGCTATTTGACGGTGGTTGCCGCCGGCAACACAGTGCTGGATAACCTTGCCACGATTACGCCGGACAACTCCATCCGGACCTATCATGCCTTCACCGGCGGGGCGAACCTGAAATACACCTTCACGCCGGATCACGTTGGGTACGTGTCCTACAATCATTCCTTCCGTCCCGGTTCCTCCGCAGTCGGTGTGACGGCGGCGCTTAATAATGACCTGATCCTGAGCAAGCCTGAGACGTCCGACGCCGTCGAGATCGGGCTCAAGAGCAGCTGGTTCAATCATCGGCTCAACTTGAATACCGATGTGTTTTACCAGCACTTCAACGGTTACATAAACGTGGTGACGGTAAACGCTTCCAGCAAGGAAAATGGCGTTATCGATGCGAGCCCGGAGCTGACCTATAACGGCGACGCGGAGAGCGAAGGCATCGAAACGCAGCTGGATGCTGTCATCACCGAGGGCTGGGATGTCGGATTGAAGGCGAGCTGGGTTAACGCGCAATACACGGACGCGCTCATCCCCTGCAACACCTTCACCGCGAGCGGCGCCGCTTACGTGCCGGTTGGGCAGCAGATATCGATGTGCCCGAGCAACGGCAGGATCGGTGAGACGCCGAAGTTCCACCTGACCCTGCAGTCGGAATACGATTACGACACCGGCACGTCGTATCAACCCTTCATCAGCGGTCTGTTCAGTTATCAGCCGGGCTGGCATTCCAGCATCTACAATTACGATTTCCAGGATCTGCCGATCCTCAACCTCTATGCGGGCGTGCGTAACGAGGAGCAGGGCTGGGACTTCACCTTATTCGTTAAGAATGTGTTCGATCTTGAAAGCATCCGGCAGATAGCGGCATCGAACAGTCAGCAGGCAACAAGCGTCGTCCAAGTCTACAACAACAATGCGCTGGCAGCCGGAACGCCGATCGACTCCGGCTACCGGTCGGTCAATGTCACACTGCCACGCGAGATCGGCGTCACGCTGCGCTACCGGTTCGGCGGTGGGTCCTCGGAACCGGAGGCGGCACCGGCTGCTTATGTCCCGCCACCTGTCCAGGCGGTGGCTCCGGCCCCGCGCAGCTATCTTGTGTTCTTCGACTTCAACAAGTCGGATCTCACCGGGCAGGCCCAGCAGATCGTGGACCAGGCGGCGTCCAACGCCGGCCCGGCAAAGGTCACCCGCCTGACGGTTACCGGCCATACCGACACTGTGGGCTCGGACGCGTACAATATGCGTCTTAGCCGCCGCCGTGCGGAATCGGTTGCTTCGCGGCTCGAGAAGGATGGCATCGCATCGTCGGAGATCGAGATCGTCGCCAAGGGCAAGCGCGACCTGCTGGTCCCGACCGCCGATGGCGTGAGGGAGCCGCAGAACCGGCGCGTGCAGATCGTTTATGACGGCGGGCCGACTTCGTAGGTTCCTCAGGACAGAGGTAGTGGCAGGCCGAGCGATGGTCGCAAAGACCGCTCACGAATGAGCGCCTTTGCGGCTGTCGGCACCTCCTGCTTTAGCAGTGGCCGGGATGTTGGTTTGCGATTGATCAGCAGCGAGCGGCGCGTAGCCGATATCAGGTACGGCACCAGGGCAGCTCCGCGAGTGCAGGCGACCTTCACCCCGCCTGCACTCGCCGCGTTCTGTCCGCCTGATGCGCTGCGAAAACAACAGCTACCGCTCTTAGGGCGGCGGCCACGCCATAAGCGTTTGAAGCCGGGGCGCCACGCACCTTGGTCGCCTGCGGGCCAAGGCGGATCGCGGACCCGCGCCATTTTGCCCGCACAGTCGGTTCGGACTTGGCGGGATAGCGGTTCCCGTCAATCCAGGTCCCAGGGGGGATGATCGAGGAACCCGCCGCCCGGCAATCTTCGGTGAATGCTTTGCCCACGGTCATCGCGATCGGAAGGCCTTCGGATTTTATGAACATTCCTATGCATAGCAGGACACAACCATGAGAATACTCAATCGACTCACGCTAAGCGGCGGGCTCAGCGCAGGATTGTCGATCCTTCTCCTTACGGCATTCCAGACCGCGATCGCGCAACAGGTGGCGCCGGCCGGCAATGGCGCCCCTCAGTCGGCCCGTACCGACCTACGAGCAATCACGGTCGATGCATCGAGCGACAGGGGAGAGCTCAAGCCACTCCGCGGGGTGAACTCAGGGCCGTTGCCTTGGACAGATGGTCTGGGCGCGGACGAACTCGGCGGAGAAGTGGAAGTGTCCGATCGGACTGGGTTTCGCTCCCTCGGCGCCGATGCATCCGTCGGCTATCGCTGTTCCAACATCGACCTGGTGCGGGTCCACGACGATTACGGGCCTGGGGACATTTATACGAACTTCAAAGGCCATCACGAGATGGCCGACGGCTCTCTGCTTCAGGACGCCTCCCGTAACCACCTGGTCATGTTTCCGAACCTTTCAGCCGATCCCGCGAAGGCAGCCAGCTACAACTTCGGCCCGACAGATCGCCTGATCAAATCCATCGTCGACCTGGGTGCCCGCCCGCTATTCCGCCTGGGCGCAAGCGCGGGTGAGTCGAGCGGCGTGCCCGACGCTTTCACCTCGGAGCAGGATTACAAGCACTATGCCGACATCGCGGGACACGTCGTATCTCATTACAATAGCGGCTGGGACCAAGGCTTCCATTACGGCATAAAATATTGGGAGGTACTTAACGAGCCAGATGGGCGCTTTGACCCCCAGAAATACTACCGGCTATACGCAAAGATCGCACAGGCGGTGAAAGCGGCTGATCCCACAGCCATGATCGGAGGGCCGGCTCTGATGTTCGCGAATAATGGGCCAGCCTACCGGGAGAACTTGCTCGACTATTTGAGTAAGAACCACGTCCCGCTCGATTTCTGGTCGTTCCATGACTACGACGTCGACGCCGCCGACCCATATAATTTCGTCCGACTGGCGAAAGAAATGAGGGAGCTGCTCGACGCCCATGGGTTTGCCAAAGCCCGGCTCCTTCTTGATGAGTGGAACGTCCTGGGGATAGACCCGGACTCGCTTACCATGGCTGGTCGTGCCGCGTTCACGGCGTCCTCGATCATTTATATGCAAGATTCTCCGCTCGACGATCAGGCCTATTACATGGGGCCCAATCTTTTCGGGCAGAGTGGCAGAACCCCCAATAAGGTGGGACAGGCCCTGATCGCGCTGGGCCGGATGAAGCGCACGCCCATTCGCTTGGCCGTGATGGGAGATGACACCATTGGCTTGGCCGTTCAGGCAGGCCGGTCAGCTGACGGCCAGGAAGTCAATGTTCTCATAAGCAACTATGAGATACCGGCCAAGTTGCGAGGCCCCAGACCCGGCGGCGATAAGGTCGCCGGCTTCCTTAATCTGCTGCCCCGGCCCGACGTCCAATACCGCAACAATGGCGGTTTTAGTCTGAAAGTGACTGGGCTGGAGCCGGCTAAATCGTATCGTGTCGAGCGGTATCGGATAAATGACGTCTGGGACTTCCGCTTGCTCAATACGACCACGGTCAAGGGCAACGAACTCGCACTTAGTGATGCGCTGCCGCCTCCAGGCATCGAACTTTTGGTGATTACGGACACCTCGGCGCCGCGACCCACTCGCGTTTCCAGCGAAGCATGCGCCAAATGAGGAACATGAGCCGACGGGATGCCGCGGTTGCGTGGCACGATCGGCCATATCCCGTGGATGAAGACGGCAGATGACGTATCTGAAACTGGAGGATACACCGTCCGTTTTGCGAGCGTCGCTGCTCCAATCTCCGGAGCCTCATCATGAAGATCGTGCAAGGAAGGGAAATGAACTGCGCAAGGACCACGCGCGAACATGCCCGGACCTCGGGTCGCGGCGTATCTAAAACTCTCACCGAGCAGCCCCAACCGCTTTGGGATGTATGGGTTGAGCCCAGGACTTTTCATGAGGCGCTAGATTTACACATGCGCCGGCACGGAGATAACAGCGTTAGCTTGCTCGCGGGAATCTCGAGACCGACAGACATTCGGGAGCAAAAGAAAGTTCGCGCTTGGAGACGTGGGGTTAAGGAACCCCAGACGCTCGGCGATATGAGATCCCTCACTCGCATCGAACGCCGGTATAGATTGGTAAACGGGTATTTTAAAAGGAAGTTACCCAATCGACCCTATTCCGCGAGAAAAATTGCGCTCCCCGGAGTACCGGCGAAAAGAGGCCGGCAGCCTTGGCATCTCCCCTTCGACTTTGCCGCACGTTCCGGCGCGGAGCAGGACGAGATTCGACGCTGGATTCGGGACAAGACGGATTCGTGCACTACGGACTATCGGTGCTATCTCACGGAAGCTTCGAAGAAGCCGTACGGAATACGCTTTCCATGGCCCGACCAAGTTGTCGAGGAAGCGGTCAATCTGCCAAACGGCCGACATGGAAGGGCAAGAGTAAACGGCGAGTTCGGCTATTCGGCGGGCGCGATCATGTCGCCGGTTGCTCTGGCCGATGAGGTTAAACGGCTCATCGTGTTCAAAATTTCGACGCTCACTGCGAGAGGATATGAGCGTACTGGAATGTGGCGAAGCGATACGGCTAGGCAGCACATGCAGCACCTCGGGCTAGTGTTCGGTGCGCTTGCTGCAAGTCGCGACGGCCCTGTCCAAGGGTATGGAGCCGCGCTAGACGACCTCTGTTTGGCGCATCTGGTTTTTCCTGCAGTTTGGGACTGGTTCGTTCAGTGGCGCGAGCGCCGACGGGGCTTCTATACAGGCTGGGAAGTCAACATGCTGTGCGCTGTCGCTGCGCTAACGCGCCCGCGAACCGGCTGGCTGCGACAAACACCGGAACTTCGCTGGCGTTTGACCCCGATCGCGGGCCTGGTCTCGACCGAAGAGATCAGCAGAGCGCAAGCGAACTGGGATGAGGCTTGTGCGGCAATGCACAGCCATGCCGTCATCAGACAGAGGGATCTGCGGCGGGTCGTTCGTGCGCATCGCGACCCCTTCGAACCGATCTTGCCGGTGCTTCAGGCCGCGAGCCCGCTTGGCGAATATAAGAAGATCGCGGACGAGATTATCCGTCTTATGGAGGATGAACGGCGTTGCCCCGTGACCGTTGCCGAAGCGGTCCGTTCATTTCTTATGATCCGCATCGCGCTTCATACGGGGCTGAGGCAAAAAAATCTCCGACAGCTGCGCGTCTGTCCGCGTGAGCGCCAGCCTCTGACGGAACGTCAGTTAATCGAGAAGCGAGTTGGAGAACTCCGATGGAATGCAGGGGACGCCGCCTGGGAGGTATTCATTCCCTCAATTGCATTTAAGAACGCAACATCGTCCTTCTTCAGCAATAAGCAATTTCAGTTGCAGCTACCCAATCTCTCTGGACTCTACGAGTACCTTGAAGCCTATTTAGATCGGCATCGCCCACGCCTTCTCGGAGGAACACCAGATCCAGGCACATTGTTCGTCAAGACCATGCGAGCAAATACACCGACTGCGGTTTACGATCAAAGAGACTTCTACGTTACTTGGCGCCTAATCATCTGTCGGTATGGAATCTATAACCCTTATACAGGAAAAGGTGCTATCGAAGGGCTTCAGCCCCATGGCCCGCATAATGTGCGCGACGTACTCGCGACCCACGTCTTGAAACTGACCGGCTCTTACGAGCAGGCCAGTTACGCTATCCAGGATACACCTGAAGCTATCGAAAAATACTATGGCAGATTCTTCCCGATAGATAAGTCCGCGTTAGTGGCGCGGGTGCTCAACCGCGTTTGGGAATAGCGTCGGCAATTCCAACGTCGGTGTGCGCCCATAAACCTATCATTCCTGTCGCCCATCGCTGCTAGGCGATGATGACTTTAACGTTCGCTTTTTGAAGCGTTTCGGCATCGTTTTGCTTAAGGCCGCGATCGGTGACAATTATGTCGATCTCCTCGAGATCGCACACAACATGGCCGGCAGGAGCGTCGAATTTGCTGCTGTCGACCAAGACAACGGTTAAGTCTGCGCGGGCCAGCAAGCGTCGCTCAGCCTGTACCAGGATTACGTCGGTTTGCATCAGGCCGTGCCGACCGATTGACGCCGCCCCGAGGAACATTTTGGCGGCGCGATAGTAACTTGTTCCGTCGTCCTCGTATGGCGACAGGACAATATTTTGTTCACGAAAAACGGAGCCAGCCGGCAAGGAAACGCTCGTGTTTGTCTGGGACAGGAGAGCGCTGACGATATGCAAAGAATTCGTCAACACTTGGAGGCCGAGTGGCGCGAGATGTGGGCACATTTGCAGTGTGGTGGAACCGCCATCAATTATAACGGACTCCCCGGGCGCGCAAAGCGCAGCGGCAGCCCGGCCGATTGCCTCTTTTTCGGCTCGGTGGAGGGCTATGTTCTCATGAAAAGGAACTCCCCGCAGATGTGCTTGGTCCTTGGTCTCAGGCGCCGGTTGCGCTAGCCGCGCCCCACCGCGCACCCGCACAATCCTGCCGTCGGCTTCGAGGCGCCCGAGGTCTCTGCGGAGCGTCGCCTGAGAGGCTTCAAGCCGTCGGTCGAGCTCGCTGAAGGAGATAAAGTCGCGATCTCGAAAGAGATCTAGGATCGCAAGTTCGCGCTCAGCCGCATGCATCTCAAGTTCCGTCCTAATCCGGGATGCCGTTTTCTGCGACCGGCCGATACTATGCAAGCATTAGCAATCATTTTCGCGCGAAACAAAGTTCCAGGGTGATTAGACGATTCCTGCGGAGCCCGACGCTGCCTTTCGCTCTTGTGTTTTGCGATCACGCCACTGGGCTTCCCGGTAGAACTCTATCGGCTCGATCGCGCCGCCCGCCTCCATCCGCGCCATCGCCAGGATTGGTGAGACGTCCAGCCGGTAGGCGCGGCGCAGCGCCTGGAAGGCCATCATCACGTCGTTGGCGTCCTGGGCCGCGTGCAGCGCGCCGCGATCGACGATGAGCGCCTTGCCGTAGGCGCCGGCGATGGCCTCGGCCGAGGACAGCATGCTTTCGATCGGATCAGTTACGTTGTGCGACTGGTCGATCATATAGGCGGGGTGGAAATCCTCGGGCCGCCGCTGCGCCGCCTCGATCAGCTCGTTGAAGACGAGGAACAACTGGTGCGGATTGATCGAGCCGGAATCCAGGTCATCGTCGCCATATTTGGAGTCGTTGAAATGGAACCCGCCCAGCTTGCCGAAGCGGTGCAGGCGGGCGACGATCTGCTCGATATTCACCGTCGGCGCGTGATGGCCGAGATCGACCAGACACTGCGCCTTGGGGCCGAGCTGCTGCGCCGCCAGGATGCTGGTGCCCCAGTCGGAGATGACGGTGGAGTAGAACGCCGGCTCATAGAGCTTGTGCTCGAGCAGCATCCGCCAGTCGTCGGGCAGGGCGCGGTAGATTTCGCCGGCGCTGGCCAGATAGCGGTCCAGCGAACGGGCGAAATCCTGCTGGCCGGGGAAATTTGTACCGTCGCCGATCCAAACGGTGATCGCCTTCGACCCCAGCGCCCGGCCGATCTCGATGCACTGCAGGTTGTGCTCGACCGCCTGGGAGCGCACGGCGGAATCGGCGGCCGTCAGGCTGCCGTTGCGATAGGAATGCGGCTGCCCGGCCTGGTCCTGGAAGGTGTTGGAATTGACCGCGTCGAAGCCGAGGCCGAGGGCTTCCGCTTCCTCGCGCAGGGCGTCGTAGTCGTCAGTGACGTCCCAGGGGAAATGCGGCGAGACGCGTGGGGTGGTGCGCACGATCTGCTGCACGACCGCGCAATCCTCCAGTTTCTCATGGATGTTGGTCGGCTCGCCGGGAATGGGGAACTTGGCGAAGCGTGTGCCGCCGGTGCCGCTGCCCCAGGTCGGCAGGGCAACGCTGAAGCCGGCGATCTGCTGCTTGACCGTATCGATGGCGATGCCGCGGCGTTCGAGCTGCCGGCCCAGGCTGGCATAGTCGTCCTCCAGCGCGGGCAGGCGCTTGGCGTTATGGGCGGCGATCTGGTCTTTCGAGAGGGGCAGTTCGGTCATCGCAATCCCCTTACCGCGTGAAGGCCTGGGCGTTGCCGGCATCCACATTAATGATATTGCCGGTCGACTTGGCCGAGGCGTCGGAGGCGAAAAAATACACCGCTTCGGCGATATCTTCCGGCAGAACGCTGCGCTTCAGCATCGAGCGCTTGCGGTAGAATTCCTCCAATTCGTCGCCGGCGTCGATGCCGTAGGCCTCAGCCCGCTCCTTGCGCCAGTCGCCGTCCCAGATACGTGAGCCGCGCAGCACCGCGTCGGGATTGACAACATTGACCCGGATTCCGGCGTCCGCCCCCTCCAGCGCAAGGCAGCGGGCGAGGTGAACGGACGCCGCCTTGGCCGAGGCATAGGCAGAGGCGTTGGGTGTCGCCGCCAGCGCATTCTTCGAGCCGACGAAGACGATCGACCCGCCCTTCTGCAGTTTCAGCAGCGGGAAGGCCGAACGGCAGGTCAGGAAATGGCCCTCGGCCAGCAGGTCGTAATTCCGCCGCCAGATTTCCGTCGGCGTCTCCCCGGCCGGGGCGGAGGAGGCGGGGG